>CAYMTH010000960.1:0-2089 GCA_964393235.1 uncultured Solibacteraceae bacterium
TGGACGGCACGGACGACGGCGTAAGCACCGCCGGTTGGCTTCGTGAAATGCGGGAAATGCGGCGTGAGCAGCAGACCGAGCGCGAACACCAAACCAAGGCGTTCGTGGGCGCGCTGGACCGGCTGGGCGACCGCATGGACGGCAACATGCGGGAAGTCCGCTCCGAAATGCGCCGCCACCTGTCCGTCCTCGTAGCCACGTTCGTCCTGTCGTTCGTCGTGCTGGGGTGTCTGTTGCTGGCGGCGTCGTGGGCCTACTCACGGTTCCGGGAGCAGGTCCACCGGTATCTCTAAGCGGCCTGCGGCAGTTGGACGCCGCTTAATTGGAGCGATTCGCGGAGCGCGTTCTTGATGCGCAGCAGGCGGACGCGAACGGAGACGGGCGAGATGCCGAGGGCGGGGGCGAGCTCGTTGCTCGACCAGCCTTCCATGTAGTGGCGGACGAGGAGCTGGCGGTCCTCCTCGCTGCAGTGGGAGAGGAGTTCGGCGAGGGCGGTGGAATCGGTGGACGCGCCGATGGTGGCGGCGTCCTCGGTCAGCTCCTCGACGGCCTTGCGGCGGCGGTAGTCGACGCGGAGGAGGTTCTTGGCGATGCTGTTGACCCAGACGCCGATAGCGGCATGGTTTTTCAGTTGGGCGCGGCACTCCCACCCACGGCTCCAGGCGGCCTGGGCGATCTCTTCGGCGAGCTCGACCTGAACGCCACTCGATTGGAGAAAGCGAACGGTGCGGGAGAAGCCGCGCCGGTAGGCGGCGGCGAACTGCTCTTGAGTGAAGGTGGTGGCGGTTTCCATGCCTTTGTTAAGGCAAGGCGCGTGCCAAACTCGGCCTCCATTTGTTTTCAATTACTTACAATGGACGAAAAAGTCAAATGTTCAATTCTCAGACACCCTCTTCGCGGAAATTTTCCAGGCGGGAGGTCAGCAGTTCGCTGGCTGTTCGAATATTAGACGCGAAGCGAAGGGCGTCGCCTTCGGCGGTTTCGACGATCATTTCGGCGTAGCCCTGGATGGCGTTGAGGGGGGAGCGGAGGTCGTGGAGGCGTTTGGCGAGGCGGGCGCGGCGGGCGTGGGCGGCGGCGATGCGGGCTTCGAGTTCGGGCTGGTTGAGAGGGAGGAATACGAAGTCGTCGGGGTAGGCCGAGGGGGAGACGCGGATTTCGACGCGGTCGCCGGCGAGGGTGAGGGTGGCGTCAGGGGAGGCGTCGACGAGTTGCCAGCCCCAGGATTCGAGGACGGGGTGGAGGGCGGGGTCGGCGTGGACGTTCATGATTTGAGGGCCTCGATGACGGAGAGGAGGCGGGGGAAGTCGATGGGTTTGGTTTCGAAGGCGTTGCAGCCGGCTTCGAGGGCGCGGTCGCGTTCGGCGGGGAGGGCGTGGGCGGTGAGGGCGACGATGGGGTTGTGGCGGGTGGCGGGGTCGGCTTTGAGGCGGCGGGTGGCTTCCCAGCCGTCGAGGACGGGGAGGCTCATATCCATTAAGACGATGGCGGGCAGCTTTTCGCGGGCGATGCGGATGGCCTCTTCGCCGTCGACGGCGGTGAGGACGTCGAAGCCGCGGCGCTGGAGGCGGCGGGAGAGCATGTCGAGGTTCATTTCGTTGTCTTCGACGAGGAGGACGGTGGTCATTGCGGTATCTCGAGAGTGGCGAGGACTTGGGCGATCAGGTCGTTGCCGCGGAGGGAGCTTTTGCTGAGGACGGCGGCGGCCTGTTGTTTGAGGCGCTGGCGCTGGGCGGGGTCGAGGTCCATGGCGGTGACGATGAGGACGGGGGTGGCGGCGCCCTTTTCGGTAGCGCGGAGGCGGGTGAGGAACTCGAAGCCGTCGACGTTGGGCATCATGAGGTCGAGGACGACGACGCCGGGGTTGAGGTCGGCGCATTTGCGGAGGGCTTCGGCGCCGTCGGCGGCCTCGTGGATGGCCCAGCCGAGGGTTTGGAGCTGGCGTTTGAGGAGGCCGCGGGCGTCGGGGCTGTCGTCGACGATGAGGGCGGACTGGGCGCGGCCGGAGGCGGCGTGGCGGAGGATGGAAGCGGACAGGCGGTCGACGGCGACGGGTGTGGTGAAGACTTCGTCGGCGAGGAAGCCGCGG
>CAYMTH010000961.1:0-2085 GCA_964393235.1 uncultured Solibacteraceae bacterium
GACGAGCTATCTGCAGGCCCAGAGCCGGATGATGATCCGGCGGCAGGTGCGGGAGCGGGTGGAGGAGCTGGCGCCGTTTTTGTATTGGGATCAGGATCCGTACCTGGTGGTGCGGGCCGACGGGACGATGGCGTGGATCATCGACGGGTACACGACGACGGACCGGCACCCGTACGCGGAGATGGTGCGGACGCGGGAAGCGGGGATGATCAACTACGCGCGGAACGCGGTGAAGGCGACGGTGGACGCCTACACGGGCGAGACGCGGATGTACGTATTCGAACCGGGCGATCCGCTGGTGCGGGCGTACCGGCATGTGTTTCCGTCGCTGTTCACCGACAAAGCGGCCATGCCGGCGGACCTGCGGGAGCACGCGCGGTATCCGGAGTGGCTGTTCCGGATTCAGGCCGAGGTCCTGTTGACGTTCCACATGCACAACCCGGATGCGTTCTACAACAAAGTGGACGTGTGGGACGTGGCGCGGCGGTCGACGCCGGGGAACACGGGGGGGAAGGCGCCGCTGGATCCGAACTATGTGGTGGCGGCGCTGCCGGCGGAGGCGGGCGGGAAGGGCGAGGCGGAGTTCCTGCTGATGCTGCCGTTCACGCCGCGGGGGAAGGACAACCTGATCGGACTGATGATCGCGCGGTGCGACGGGGAGTCCCTGGGGCAGTTGTCGTTGCTCGAACTGCCGAAGGAAGATCTGTTCTACGGGCCGATGCAGATGGAGAGCCGGCTGAATCAGGATCAGACCATCTCGAAAGACCTGACGTTGTGGAACCAGCAGGGATCGCAGGTGATTCACGGGCAGATGGTGGTGCTGCCGGTGGGGGACACGTTCGTGTTTGTGGAACCGATCTATCTGCAGGCGAAGCAGGCGCGGATGCCGCAGTTGAAAAAAGTGGTGGTGGCGTACGGGAACGAGTTGATTTATACGGACACGTACGAGCAGGCGCTGGCGCAACTGGCGGGCGGACAGGGGGCGGCGCCGCCGCCGGCGCCGGCCGGGGGCAAGGATGAGAAGCCTGCCGCGCCCGCGCCGCCGGGCGATGCGGGACAGCGGCTGGAGACGCTGCGGCAGTTGATGGACCGCTACCGGCGGGCGTCGCAGCAGGGGCAGTGGACAGAGGCAGGGAAGGCGCTGGAGGCGCTGGAGACGGAGCTGCGGAGGAGACCGTGATCACGGCGTCGCAGCGGGCGGCGCTGGAGGGGACGGCGTTCACGTTCGCGACGGACGTGGACGCCTGGTGCGCGGCGCAGTTGGGCGCGCACTATCTGGAATGGTTCAACGGGAACGTGGCGGGGCGCGGGGCGTGGGCGGGGGTGCGGCTGGTCGACACGGCGGCGAACCGCGTGGGGTTTCACGCGTTCTGGAACCAGATCGGCCAGATCACCGACGGCGGGACGATGACGCCGCTGCAGTTTCTGGCGCTGATGGGGATTTTCGCCAACGAATGCCGGGCGGATTTTCAGCCGGTGGCGGAGAAGATGGGGCGGGCGGGGTTTCCGGGGATGACCTATTTGTTCGACCGGATTCCGGGATTGAAGCGCTCCTACAACACGCTGGCGGGGAACAAGACGGCGTTCGCGTGTTTCCGGTCGGCGGCGTATAACGCGGCGCACGGGGGGAAGGCGCTGGGGGCGCGGCTGGCGAATACGAACGACCGGCGATGGGAGGGCGAGGCGTATCCGCGAGCCGATTTCCCGACGGCGCCGGATGCGACGGTGGCGGGGTATGTGATGGAAGCCGACTTCATGAAGTTCCGCGGGCGGGGGTTCATTCAGACGACGGGGCGGGCGAATTATGCGAAGTTGATCGAGTTTGTGGGTGGGGATGGCGGGGCTAATAACGTGGTCGATTTTTACCAGGCGCAGTGGGCGGGGCGGACGGTGGACGAGATCGCGGACGCGACTTCGAACGAGGACTGGGACCGGCTGTTTCAGCAGACCGATTTGATTATCGCGGCGGAGGGGGTGCGGCGGCATAATTTGGGGGCGGGGGATTATTTGGCGTTGGCGGGGGATGTGGATCGGGCGGTGTGGAATATGGGGAAACGGATTAGCGGTGGGGATGCGTATGCGGAG
>CAYMTH010000962.1:0-2083 GCA_964393235.1 uncultured Solibacteraceae bacterium
GTCGGCGCGCACGCCCTGCATGTACTTCTGGATGGCGAGGCGCGTCTGCGGGTCGTCCCAGCTGAGCGGCAGGTGGACCTGGCGCGAGGGCACCGAAGTGAGCGGGTGCGCCTGCGCGTCGTCGATGCGGGCGAAGAGTTCTTCGCGCGAGAGCTTCGCGGCGTCGTAGTGGATCTGCAGCGAGCGGATGCCGGGCGTGAGGTCGATGATGCCTGGCGTGCCGGCAAGCTGGCGGCGCAGCGAGTGGGCGGCGAAGGAGAGTTCAAAATCGAGCTGGTTGGCGCCGAACTCGACGAGGAGGTTGCGATCGCCGTCGGCGCGAATGACCACGCCGGGGGCCTCGCCGCGCAGCACGGCGGGTTCGGCGTTGACGCGGACGAAACGGACGGTATCGCCGGCCTTGAGCTGGCCGATCTTCCAGATCTCGTCCTTGACGATCGTGGCCGGGCAGACGAAGCCGCCGCAGCTGGGACCGTCGGGCCCGAGGATGATGGGCATGTCGCCGGTGAAATCGACGGTGCCGACGGCGTAGGCGTTGTCGTGAATGTTGGACGGGTGGAGGCCGGCCTCGCCGCCGTCCTTGCGGGCCCACTGGGGCTTTGGCCCGATTAGGCGGACGCCGGTCCGGTCGCTGTTGTAGTGGACGCGCCAGTCGTGCGCGAAGAACATGGCGATGTCTTCGTCGGTAAAGAAATCGGGCGCGCCGTGCGGGCCGTAGGTCACGCCGATCTGCCAGGCGTTGGTGAGTTCGGGCGGGTTGGCGCAGGGGGCGGGCTCGGCGACGGCGTCGTCCTTGAACCGCAGCAGGTCGCCGGCGCGAAGGTGCCGGCCGCCGAACTTGCCGAGGATGAACGTCGAGCGGGAGCCGAGGTAGGGCGGGATGTCGAGGCCGCCGCGAATGGCCAGATAGCCGCGCGCGCCCGCGCCCTGGACGGGCGTGAAGCGGATGATTTCGCCGGCCTTGACGAAGAGCGGCTGCCAGCGCGGGATGCCCATGTCGGCGCCTGTCGCGGCGATGACGGCGTCGTGGTGGAACTTGAGCGCCGGACCGATCAGCGACATTTCGATCCCGGCCGCGTCGGGCGGATTGCCGACGATTTCGTTGGCGATGCGGAAGGAGCGGTCGTCCATCGGGCCCGACGGCGGCACGCCGATGTCCCAGTAGCCGAGGCGGCCCGGGTAGTCCTGCACGGTGGTCTGTGTGCCGGGTTCGATCACCTCGATGGCGCGCGTGCGGTAGTCGAAGTTGCGGAGCAGGGAAGTGGGGAAGGCGCCGGCGGCGAAGGCGTCGCTGCCGGCGACGGCGCGCAGGTAATCGAGATTCGTCTCGATGCCGTCGATCGTCGTCGAGGCCAGCGCGGCGCGGAGCTTTTCGACCGCTTCCGCGCGGGACTCGCCCCTCACGATGATCTTCGCGAGCAAGGGATCGTAGAAGGTGGAGACCTCCGAACCAGACTCCACCCACGTTTCAACCCGCGCGCCGGCCGGGAACTCGACAAAGCCGAGCGGCCCGGCGCACGGGCGAAAATCATGCAACGGCGACTCGGCGTAGACGCGCACCTGAATCGAAGCGCCGCACGCTTCGACCGGGCGGATCGGGTCTTCGCCGGCCGCCAGGCGCACCATCCATTCGACGAGGTCGACGCCGGTCACCTCTTCGGTGACGCCGTGTTCCACCTGCAGGCGCGTGTTGACTTCGAGGAAGTAGAACTCGCCGCGGGTCTCGTCGTAAATGAATTCGACCGTGCCGGCGTTGCGATAGCTGACCAGTTCGCCGAGGCGGACAGCCGCGGCCGCGAGCGCCTCGCGCGCCGTTTTCGACAAGCTGGGCGCGGGCGTCTCTTCCACCACCTTCTGATTCCGCCGCTGCGCGGAGCAGTCGCGCTCGCCTAGAGCGATCACGCGGCCGTTGCCGTCGCCGAAGATCTGCACTTCGATGTGGCGCGCCTTTTCGACGAAGCGCTCGGCGTAGATGCCGCTTTGCTTGAAGTTGGTCTGGCTCAGGTGCTGGATGGCCGTGAAAGCCTCATCGAGTTCGGCGCGGGACTGGCCGTGGAACACAACGAAGCCGCGGGATTCGATT
>CAYMTH010000963.1:0-690 GCA_964393235.1 uncultured Solibacteraceae bacterium
AGGACGCCAACATCGTCACCCCGGCGGGCTCCCAGCCCCTCACCGGCCTCAAGATCGCCGACCCCATGGCCGTCGCCTCCTTCACCGCCCCCGCCAAAGGCGCCTTCCTCCTCACCGCCCGCACCACGCCGAATTTCATCGAACTCGAGGCGAAAAAGTTCGAAGAGTACCTCGCCCACGAAAGTCTCCAGCACGCCCTCGACTGGCGCGCCAAGAACGGCGAATCCGCCAAAAACGGCCGTGAACTTTACAGCAAGTACGTAAAGTCGATCCTCCGCGTCTCCCCCGAACCCGACCCCTTCGTCACCCGTCCCCTCGGCCTCCCCATCGAGTTCGTCCCCGCCGTCGACCCGGCGTCCCTGAAACCCGGCCAGCCCCTCACCATCCAGATCCTTCTCCGAGGCAAACCCGCCCCCGGCCTCCACGTAGAAGCCTCGTCCCTTTCTACCGCCGGGGCCGTCAACCAGCGCCAGCTCGGCCGCACCGACGCCCAGGGCCGCATCCGCGTCCCCCTCGACGTCCCCGGACTCTGGAAACTCCACGCCATCCACATCGAGCGCCGCGCCGACACCAAACCCGCCGACTGGGAAAGCCTCTGGGCCAGCCTGACTTTTGAACTAAGACCATGAAGACCGCTTTCATTCTCCTTCTCTCTCTGTTCGAATAAAGAAAACACATAATGGTGTAAAG
>CAYMTH010000963.1:700-2082 GCA_964393235.1 uncultured Solibacteraceae bacterium
TCTCCTTCTCTCTCTCCTCACCGCCTGCTCTCACGCACCCAAACAACCGGACCCCTCCAAGGCCGACCGTTACCCGCTCCGCGGCGAAGTCCTCCACTGTGACGCCGCCCACTCCCTCGTCACCGTCAAGCACGAGAAAATCGAGGCCAACGGCAAAGTCTGGATGGAAGCCATGACCATGGACTTCCCCGTCCCCGCCAAGGCCGACTACGACAAAGCCTGCGCATCTAAACAGATCCGTGCCAACCTATACCACAACCCGAAAGAGCTGCAGTACTGGCTCGCCGGCGTCGAATAGTTCTTGTAACCCGTTCGCCCATCTGGTCTTCTAGAAGATATGACTTGGAAGCACATACTGCCCTTGATCCTCGCCGTGCCCGCTATGGCCCAGGCAAACACCCCCCACGCCGCCCGCCTCGAGGAAGCCGGCGTCGTCCTCAAGGAAATTATGGACATCAAGGAGAAGTCCATCCCGCAGGACCTCCTCGATAAGGCGCAATGCGCCATTGTCGTGCCCAGCGTCAAAAGCGGCGCCTTCATCGTCGGCGGCAAGTACGGCCGCGGCTTCGTCACCTGCCGCAAACAGGGCGGCGGCTGGGGCGCCCCCGCCGCGGTTCGCGTCGAGGGCGGCTCCATCGGCTTCCAGATCGGCGGCTCGGAAACCGACGTCGTCATGCTCGTCATGAACGAACGCGGCGCCAAGCGCCTCTTTGAAAAGAGCAAGTTCACCATCGGCGGCGAAGCCATGGCCGCCGCCGGACCCGTCGGCCGCACCTCCTCGGCCGAAACCGACGCCAGCATGCGCGCCGAAATCCTCTCCTGGTCCCGCTCCCGCGGTGTCTTCGCCGGCGTCTCGCTCAAGGGTTCCACCATGCGCGACGACGACGACGCCAACAAGGCCCTCTACGGTTCCAAGATGAAGAACGCCGACATCGTCTTCGGTTCCAACCCGGCGCCCGCCTCGGCCGCCAAGCTCATGGGCCTGCTCAACAAGTACTCCTCCCGCAAGTCCAACTAACTCACCCGAACGCGCGGCGGAGCATAATAAAGGCATGCTCCGCCGCGCGTTTCTGTCTCTCCCCCTCGCCGCGCAGCTCCCCCCCGACGACTTCACCTGCCCCATGGACCCCGACGTCCATGCCAAAGTCCCCGGCCGCTGTCCCCGCTGCGGCATGGCCCTCATCCCCGGTCTCCCCGATCCCCTCGAGTACCGGCTCCACGTCGAAGTCCTCCCCAAATCCCCGCACACCACCGGCACGACTTCTCTCCGCTTCCACTTCACCCATCCCAAGACCAACCAACGGGTCGAGAAGTTCGAACTCATCCACGATCGGCTCCTCCATCTCTTCCTGATCTCGGAAGACCGCACCTACTTCGCCCAC
>CAYMTH010000964.1:0-2081 GCA_964393235.1 uncultured Solibacteraceae bacterium
ACCATCAGGCCGTAGCGGTAGAAGCGCTCGATGTCGTTGCCCTTATAGGTGGAGCCGTCACCCCAGATGTTGACGCCGTCCTCTTTCATGGCGCCGACGAGCATGGTGCCGGTGACGGCGCGGCCGATGGGGGTGGTGTTGAAATAGGCGACGCCGGCGGTGGTGATGTGGAAGGCGCCGCACTGGAGGGCGGCGATGCCTTCGCGAACAAGCTGGGAGCGGCAGTCGATGAGACGGGCCTTTTCGGCGCCGTAGCCGAGGGCTTTGCGGGGGATTTCTTCGTAATCGGCCTCATCGGGCTGACCGAGATTGGCGGTGTAGCAGTAGGGGATGGCCCCTTTCTGCCGCATCCAATAGATGGCGGCGCTGGTGTCGAGGCCGCCGGAGAAAGCGATACCGACGTTTTTGCCGGTAGGGAGAGTTTGCAGAATGCTGCCCATCGTGGTTTCCCTTCTAGGGTAGCGTACTCAGATTTTTTTGCGGGGCATGAGACGAATGGGCGGGCGGCGGCGCGTGTGACGGCGAGAGGCGATAGGCATGACGGCGATGCTGGAATCGGCGGCGGAGAAGAAACCCACGTTGCGGAGGGGTGATCCACCTGCTTTAATACATGGCACTGTGGACACCGGACCGGAGAGCCTTCGCGCAAGGCGCTGGGCGGTCATCCGCGACATCCTGAACCGCGCGCTGGAGCTGCCGAGCGACGAGCGCGGCGCGTTTCTCGACCGCGAATGCCCGCCGGAAGCCGGGCTGCGCGCGGAGATCGAGGCGTTGATCGGGGCGTCGGAGCGGTCGGCGTTTTTCGACCGGCCGGTGGGCGAGGAGACGGTGGCGGACGCCCCGGGGAGGACGGGGAGTTTCGGGGCCGGGCAGGTGATTTCGCATTACCGGATCGAGGAGAAGATCGGGGAAGGCGGGATGGGCGCGGTGTACCGGGCGATCGACCTGAGCCTGGACCGGCCGGTGGCGCTGAAGATGATCTCGCGGGAGCGGGTGACGTTTGAGGACAAGCGGCGGTTCGCGCGGGAGGCCCGGGCGGCGTCGGCGTTGACGCATCCAAATATCGTCACGATTTACGAGTACGGGACGGCGGGGGAAGTAGAATTCATCGCGATGGAGCTGGTGGAGGGGACGCCTCTCGACCGGATGATCGCGGACCGGCGGACGGCGGGGGGACGGCTGCGGCTGGGAGAGGCGCTCGAGTGGGGGCGGCCGATCGCGGCGGCGCGGGCGAAGGCGCATGAGACGGGGATTGTGCACCGGGACCTGAAGCCGGGCAACATCATCATCGACCGCGACGGGCAGGCGAAGGTGCTGGATTTCGGGCTGGCGAAGAGCCTGGCGGCGCGGGACGAGAGCGGGGCGGAGACGAGCACGCAGACGGGGTTGACGACGCCGGGGATGGTGATCGGAACGCCGGCGTATATGTCGCCGGAGCAGGCGCTGGGAGAGACGGCGGACGCGCGGAGCGACATCTTCTCGTTCGGGGCGATTCTGTACGAGTGCGTGACGGGGAAGCGGGCGTTTCAGGGAGCGTCGGTGATGGGGACGCTGCGGCAGGTGCTGCACGCGGAGCCGCCGGCGGCGAAGACGCTGTGCCCGGAGCTGCCGGACGCGGTGGGGGAATTGATCGGGCGGTGCCTGCGGAAGGAGGCGCCGGAGCGGCCGCGGACGCTGCGGGAGGTGGAGGCGGTACTGCGGGCGGCGACGGCTCCGGTGGACGGGCGGGGGCGGCGGGCGTTGCTGGCGGCGGGAGTGCTGGCGGGATTGACGGTGGCGGGAGCGGCGGGATGGTGGAAGTTCGGGCCGCGCGCGGAGACGGCGGAGCCGCGGACGTCGTATGAGTTTTTCGAACGGGGGACGGCGCTGCTGGGGCGGGCCGACCGGAAGGGGAATATCGAGAAAGCGATCGAGGCGCTTCAGAAAGCGGTGGAGCTGGACGGGGAGAATGCGGCGGCGCTGGCGGGTTTGGCGCAGGCGTATCTGGCGCGAAACAACAGCACACCGGACGCGCAGTGGGTAAGGGCGGCGCGGGAGGCGGCAACCGAAGGGTTGGCGCGGAATCCGGAATTGGGGATCGT
>CAYMTH010000965.1:0-2080 GCA_964393235.1 uncultured Solibacteraceae bacterium
GCGGAGGGCCGCGCGGCGGCGGAGAAGAAGGCCGACTGGAAGGGACGGGGGATAACGGCGGCGGGGGAAGGGAAGGGGGAAGAGGCGCTGGGGTGTTACGAGAAGGCGCTGGAGAAGACGCCGGGGGCGGTGGACGTGCTGCTCGAGAAGGGCAAGGCGCTGGAGGAACTGGGGCGTCGGGAGGAGGCGTTGTCGGCGTATATGGCGGCTTGCGCGGCGGACTCGGAGAACGGGACGGCGTGGCTGCGGCGGGGGATGGTGCTGCAGGCGCTGGGGCGGTGGGAGCCGGCGATTGCGAGTTACGAAGAGGCGGCGCATCTGGGTGGGACGGGGGTTTCGGATCTGATCCGGCAGTGCCGGACGGAGCTGGACCGCGGGGTGGATTGGCGGGCGCGTGGGGCGGCGCTGGCGGAGGAAGGGAAGTGGGCGGAGGGGCTCGCTGTTCTCGACAGGGGGTTGTCCGTGCAGCCGGGGGCGGCGGTGTTGCTGGGGGAGAAGGGGGGGGCGCTGGACGAGCTGGGGCGGTACGAGGAGGCGCTGGAGGCATTGGAAGACGCCTGCGAGGCGGACCCGGGGTATTGGGTGCCGTGGTTCCGGCGGGGTTCGGTGCTGCAGATGCGGCTGGATCGGTATGAGGAGGCGATCCGGTGTTATGAGAAGGCCGGGGAGGCGGGGTATGCAGGGGCGGAGGAGTTGATCGCGATCTGCCGGCGGCAGACGCCGGCGGGGTTGATGGCGGATTGGATGGAGAAGGGGGAGGTGTTGCTGGCGGAAGGCAACGCGGAGGATGCGGTGGTGGCGTTCGCTGCGGCGGGGGATGCGGACCCGGCGGCGGGGCAGCCGTGGCTGCGGCGGGGGACGGTGTTGCGGTCTCCGTTGCGGCGGTATGCGGAGGCGGTGGAGTCCCTGGAGAAGGCGGCGGCGCTGGGGTGCGGGGAGGGGACGGCGCTGGCGGCGGCGTGCCGGACGGAGTGGAAGGACGAGGTGAACCGGCTGCGGTCGAAGTCAGTGGAGGCGGCGCTGGGGTTGAAGACGGAGGAGGCGCTGGCGGCGAGCGACGAGGCGCTGCGGCTGGATCCGGAGAACGCGGAGGTGTGGCTGGCGCGGGCGCTGGTGATGTCGAAGCTGGAGCGGCCGGCGGAGCGGCTGGCGGCGTTGGAACAGGCGGTGGCGCTGGACGCGGGGAACGGGTTTGCGTGGATGATGAAGGCGATCGCGGAAGGGGCGACACCGGCGGGATTGGCGAGCGCGGAACAGGCCGAGAAGCTGGGGAATCCGAAGGGGAAAGAGCTGGCGGCGCGGTACCGGCGGGAGTTGGGGGACGGGGCGGGGCCGGCGGCTCCGGCGGCTCCGGTTACGTTTGCGGCTCCGGCGGTGGCGCCGGTCGCGGCGGCTGCGGCGCCTGCGCCGCCTCCTCCTTTTGCGGACGCGGATGCGCCGTTTTCGGGGACCTTGCCGGCGTTTCAGGCGCCGGTGGTGGATGATGCGCCGTTCTCGGGGACGCTGCCGGCGTTCCGGGCGCCCGTGGCGGACGATGCTCCTTTTTCCGGGACGCTGCCGGCGTTTCAGGCGCCGGTGTTGGGCGGGGACGCTCCGTTTTCGGGTACGCTGCCGGCGTTCCAGGCGCCTTCGTTCGCGCCGCCTCCGCCGCCTGTGCCGGCGGGGCCGCCGCCGGAGGAGTTGTTTGCGAAGGGGATGGACCAGTTGGGTCCGAACGGGAATTTGACGGAGGCGCTGTTGTTCTTTGAGCAGGCGGTGGCGGCGCGGCCGGAGTATGCCGAGGCGTGGTGGGGGAAGGGGATCGTGCTGGCGCAGTTCGGGCAGAACGAGGCGGCCGTCGATTCGTTCGACCGGGCGCTGGGGGCGAACCCGCGGTACGGGGCGGCGTGGATGAGCAAGGGGGCGATCTTTGCGAATCTGGGGCGGTTTGCCGAGGCGCTGCCGTTTTATGAGCAGGCGAAGCAGCTGGGGGAACCGGCGGCGGACTTTGCGATCGCGGAGTGCCAGCGGGCGATGGGGACGAGCTGGCCGCCGGCTTGGGGGTAGGGCGGGGAGTGAGTGTGCGTTGTCGAAGCGGGGT
>CAYMTH010000966.1:0-2080 GCA_964393235.1 uncultured Solibacteraceae bacterium
TCACGCTCGGCTTCCTCCATACCTCCGGCGACACCCCTCCCGCCCCCAAAACCGTCGACCTCTCAAGCGACGGCTCCCCCTTCCGCTTCACCCTCACCACCGCTGACGGCGGCCGCAACTGGCTCAACGCCACCATCAACACCGCCACCACGCCCGCCCGCATCACCGCCTCCGCCAACCCCGCCGGCCTGCCCTTCGGCATCTACCGCGGGACCATCACCGTCACTCCCGCCGCCGGCCCGCCCCGCGTCCTCGATGTCATTCTCACCATCACCGCCCCGCCCTCGCCCGACATCTCGGCCCTCATCCACGGCGCCACGCTCCGCCCCGCCGCCGTCTCCCCGGGCCTCATCTTCTCGCTCTTCGGCACCGGTCTCGGCCCGCCCAACGGCGTCGCCGCCACGGTCACCTCCGCCGGCCGTCTGCCCACCACTCTCGACCGCATGCGTGTCCTGTTCGACGGAGTTCCCGCGCCGCTGCTCTATGTGCGTGGCGATCAGATCAACGGCATCGTCCCCTACGCCGTCGCCGGAAAAACAACCACCCAGCTCCGCGTCGATTCCGGCGGCCAGCTCTCCCTCGCCCGGGACGTCCGCGTCGTTTCCGCCGCCCCCGGCCTCTTCACCCTGTCCGCCACCGGCGCCGGCCAGGCCGCCGCCCTCAATCAGGATGGAACGCTCAACGAAGCCGGCCGCCCGGAAGCCGCCGGCCGCGCCGTGATCCTCTTCGGCACCGGCGAAGGCCTTCTGGACACGCCAACCGACGACGGTCTCATCACCGGCGCGACGCTCCGCCGCCCGGCCCTCCCCGTCACCGCCACCGTCGGCGGCGTCCCGGTCGAAGTCCTCTATGCCGGCTCCGCCCCCGGCATGGCCGCCGGCGTCCTGCAGATCAATCTGCTGCTCAATGACAAGGTCCCCAAAGGCGACACCGTCCCCGTCGAGATCCGCATCGGCGACACCCCCACCGCCCCCGGCGTCAACATCGCCGTCCGCTGAACCAAATAACGGGCCTCTTCGTTCCATCCGGTTCAGCAGTACCAGGCAGCAGCAATTGACCCTTGACACCGCCGGATGGCCGTGCCAGAACGGGGCATGAAACACCATCTTTTCTTACCAGCGATTCTCGGACTTATGTTGGCGTTCCCGACGATGGCGCAGGGGGGAGGAGACGCCAAAATCGATCCGGTCCTGGTACGGGCGATACTCAACAGCGAAGAGGGAAAGGCGCCCATGTTCGTCTACTTCGGCGAACGGGCCGACCTCTCTTCGGCGCGGCGAATAAAAGATTTGAACGAAAAACGGAACTTCGTCAATCAGGCGCTGCAGGCAACCGCCGCCGCCAGTCAGCGAAGTGTGGCGAACTACCTGCGGGGGCTGCGGGTCGACTTCACCTCCTACTGGATCAATAACTCGATCTACCTTCCCGCGGGAGACCTCGACCTGGCGCGGAACCTCGCGCGCCGTCCGGAGGTGGCCTACATTGAACGGGAGCTGATCTACGCAATTCCCCCCGTCAGCGCCGACGCGGGCATCCAGGCGGTGGAATGGGGTGGCGCCAAAATCAGAGCCGACGTCGTCTGGTCGAGCATCGGAGTCCGCGGCGCCGGCGTCAAGGTCGGCAACATCGACACCGGCGTTCGCGCCACCCACGTCGCCCTCGACCAGAGCTACAGCGGCCAGTGGAACGACCCCTCCGGCGCCTGTTCCCAGCCGTGTGACACCAACGGCCATGGAACCCATACGATGGGGACCATGGTCGGCGAAGACGGGATCAACCAGATCGGCATCGCGCCCGGCGCGGTGTGGGCCGCCTGCCGCGGTTGTACGACGAGTTCCTGTTCGTCGACCTATCTGGTGGCCTGTTTTCAATGGTTCGCCGGCACCGATACGGATATCATCAATAACTCCTGGGGCAGCACGGCCCGCACCAGCACGTACTATCAGACCTATGTGAACAATCTGGTCTCCGCGGGCAAGCTGGTCGTGTTCTCCAACGGCAACAGCGGGCCGAACTGTGACACCTCGGGCACCCCGGCCAACTATCCGAATGCGTTCGCCGTCGGAGCCACCGACAGCGC
>CAYMTH010000967.1:0-2076 GCA_964393235.1 uncultured Solibacteraceae bacterium
CGCCAGTAAGGGTATGACGCTCCCGCGCCGAAGTCTTTTCGCAATGCTCCTCGCCCCGCTCGCCGCCGCCCCGGCGCGCCGCCGGATCCCGCCCGGCGACGAGTCCGCGATGGACCCGTCGTTCGCCGTGTTCTGGGCGAAGCTGAAGAAGGCGGCCGCCCAGCGCGACCGCGTCGCCCTCCGCGCCCTGTCGGTGCCCGATCTCGAAATCGATCCCGCCGACCTCCCCGAACTCGACCGTGCCCTCGCCCTCGGCGCCGGCCGTTTCGACAAAGGATTTTCCTTCCCCTACTTCGTCGCCAAGTTCCCCGAGGACGTGGACCCCTACGAGCACGCGGTCGTTCTGAACTCGAAAGCCGTGCTCCGGTCCAAGCCCGACGCCGCCTCCGCGCCCATCGCCCCGCTCGACCACGACATCGTCCACATCGCCGCCTGGAAGCCGAACGCCCAATGGCAGCAAGCCCGCCGTCTCGACGGAGTGAAGGGGTACGTAAACGTAGCGGACATCCGCACCTGCGGCCACCACCACGGCTACTGCGAAAAGCGCGCCGGCGCCTGGAAGCTCATCGCCTTCGACCAGGGCGACTAGGTGCCGCATTGCGAACGCATGAGGGGGCTGGCCCTTGTTAGGCAGCACGTTCCTCTACAATCGAGGCATGCCGCACTGCACATGCCTCGTCCTGATTCCCAATCCGCGCGGCGAGAAGGAACAATACACGGTACGCGCCCGAACATCGAGGGACGCAGCCCGAAAGGCATTGGAGGCCCATCCATACACAGTCTCGTTTGATGCTGTGATCACCGTGGTTGCAGACGGCTTGGCGCCGGCCGAACTCGGCGCTTCCGAACATAACGCGCGACAGCCCACATTCTGGCATCGTGCCGGGACCGTTCTTGACGCCTACGAACCCGTCGGCATCCCTTCGTAATCGACTCGGTACCGTGTTACTGCATTTTGCTGACCCCCGCCATCTTCCTACTGCTCAGGTTTTCCCGACCCTACTGTTTCGCACTCACCGGCTCGGGTGGGACTGATTCCGGTACGGCGCGCAGCCCTGCCACTTCGCCGCCGCCGCTCAAGACCCCGCAATCCGGATCAGCCATACTGTTCAGAATGACGCTTCGATTCCTCCTGCTGTCCGCGCTCGTGGCCGGTAGCCTCACGGCTCAACCGGCGGAGATTCGCAAGATCGCGGGTGGCACGAATCACTTTCTGGTGCTCTTCGCCGATGGCAAAGTAGGTGGCTGGGGAGATATCCGCGATGGCCAACTCGGTCCCCGGGCTGCGATCAGCGCTTCGAGCGGACACTCCGCGCAGTTTGTCGATATCGCGCTGCCCGGCCGCGCGATCGATATCGCGGCCGGCGCCAGGACTTCCTACTTTCTGCTGGAAGGCGGCAACCTCGTCGCACTCGGCTACGGCGTCAAGGGCGAACTCGGCTGCGGCGAAAAATGCACGGCGCCGGTCGAATCACCGGTTGCCGTCCAAATCACCAACGATGTCGTTGCCATCGAAGCGGGTGGCGAGAACGCCTTCGCCCTGCATCGTGATGGCGCGGTCAGCGGTTGGGGTCCTCGGGAGCGGGGCCTTCTCGGGCCAACCACCGGCATCGCCTACAGTCCGGAACGGATCCCGGGCGTTGCCAACATCAAGCAGCTCAGCTCCAGCGCCACCCATGTGCTCGCGCTCACGCACACCGGCGAAGTGATGACCTGGGGCAAGCCGGTCTTCGGCGTCATCTACACCGACGACAAAATCGAGCCGCCGCAGACGGTCCCTGGCCTCACCGGAGCCATCCAGGTAGTCGCCGGCCGCAGTTCGTTCGCCCTGCTCGCCAACGGCAGCGTCTGGGTGTGGGGCAACAATGGTCACGCCGAGTTCGGAAACGGCCAGCGCACTGAAGAGGACAAAACCCGGACGCCCCGCCGGGTGCCCGGACTCCCCCCGATTGCCAGCCTCGCCGATGGCGGCCATGCCTATATGCTCGCCTTGGATCGCACCGGCGTCATCCACGGCTGGGGGAACAGCGACTGGGGACAAGTCGGCAACGGCGTCTCCGGTCAGGAACAGGCCAC
>CAYMTH010000968.1:0-2074 GCA_964393235.1 uncultured Solibacteraceae bacterium
GATCGCGGAGGGCGGCGGGATGTGCTCGCCCGAAACGGCTTTGACGCGGTCGGCGAGGTTGACGGTGGAGCGCACGGGGCGACCGGTGAGGAGTTCGTAGAGGACGGCGCCGAGCGCGTAGACGTCGGTGGCGGTGGTGATGGGGGCGCCCTGGAGCTGTTCAGGGCTGGCGTAGTCGGGCGTGAAGAGGGCGTGGAGCGTCGAGGTGAGCGCGTGTTCGACGCCGATCAGCTTGGCGATGCCGAAATCGAGGAGCTTGGGCTGGCCCTGGGTGTCGACGAGGATGTTGGCGGGCTTGAGGTCGCGGTGGACGATCAGGTTGCGGTGGGCGAAGGCGACGGCATCGCAGACGGTGGCGAGGAGGGCGATTTTCTCGCGCAGGGAGAGGGACCGGGCGTGCTGGGTGACGGGGACGCCGTCGACGTATTCCAGCACGAGATACGGGCGGCCGTCGGGCGTGGCGCCGCCGTCGAGGAGGCGGGCGATGTTGGGGTGGTCGAGTTCGGCCAGGATCTGCCGTTCCTGGCGGAAGCGGTCGTGCATGCCGGGGGCGAGCTGTTCGGGGCGGAGGATCTTAATGGCGGCGAGCTGGCGGTAGGAGTCATCGTCGCGGGCGGCGAGGTAGACAGCGCCCATGCCGCCGGCGCCGAGCGGGCGAACGATGCGCCAGGGCCCGAGGCGGGCCGGGGCGGGCGCGGCGGGCTGGGCGAGCCAGTCGTGGGTGGCGTCGGAGATGAGGCTGTCGAGCGTGTTCGATTCCGGCGCGTCGGCGGCGAGGAGGCGGCGGACCTCGCGCTCGAGGTCAGGGTCGCCCGTGCACTGGGCGGTCAGGAAGGGATCGCGTTCGGCCGGCGCGAGGGCGACGGCGTGATGGAAGAGCTCCTCAATCTGTTGCCAGCGTTCGGCGGTCATCAGCGGGAGCCTCCGGTGGGCTTGAGGTGGGCGCGCAGGCAGGCGCGGGGACTGAGCGCGCCGAGGCGGTCGAGGCGGACCGGTTCGCGGTCTTCGTTACGTTTGAGCGCGAGGCGTTCGCGGGACAGGTCGACGAGCGCGTGACGCGTGAGGCGGGCGGCGGGAGCGCCGGCGCGCCAGCGGTGGAGGAGAGCGGTGACGGCGCCTGGGTACACTTTCGATGGGTAGTGCGGAATCGCGGCGCGAAAATTGTCACCGGCGGTGGGATTTTGTTCGGGAAAAATGCGCGTACGATGGAGGAAGATGGCACGCTTAAACGAAACGCAGTTGGCCGCCGCGCTGGAGAGTCTGCCCGGCTGGACGGTGAAGGACGGGAAGTTGCACCGGGAGTACGAGTTTCCGGACTTCGTGCACGCCTTCGGGTTTATGGCCACGGCCGCGATCGCGATCGAGGCGATGGAGCATGATCCGGAGTGGTCGAACGTCTGGAACCGCGTGGTGGTCGATCTGACGACGCACGACGCCGGGGGCATCACGGCGAAGGATCTGCTGCTGGCCGAGAAGCTGGAAGCGCTGGCGAAGAGGCTGGTCTAGGCGATGAAGCGAATCTGGGTTGGTCTACTGGCCGCGGCGCTGGCGGCGGGGCAGGAGAGGTTTGCCGGGTCGGAGGAGATCGACCGGGTGATCGAAGAGGCGCTGGCGGCGGACCAGATGCCGGGCGCGGTGGCGCTGGTCGGCCAGGGCGAGAAGATTCTGCACCGGAAGGCGTACGGAAGCCGGAGCCTCGTGCCGGCGCGGGAGCCGATGACGCTCGACACGGTGTTCGACGCGGCGTCGCTGACGAAGGTGGTGGCGACGGCGGCGTCGATGATGAAGCTGGTCGAGACCGGCAAGGTGCGGCTGAACGACCGCGTGACCGTGTACCTGCCCGAGTTTCAGAAGGGCAAGAGCGAGATCACGGTCCGGATGCTGCTGACGCACTTTTCCGGGATGCGGCCCGACGTCGACCTGGAGCCCGAATGGGCCGGCTATGACACCGGCATCAAGCTGGCGCTGATCGACAAACCCGTTGCCGCGCCGGGCGAGCGGTTCATTTACTCCGATATCAACTTCGTGCTGCTCGGCGAAATCGTGCGGCGCGTCTCCGGGCGCCCGCTCGACC
>CAYMTH010000969.1:0-2072 GCA_964393235.1 uncultured Solibacteraceae bacterium
GGCTGGTACAGCAAGGGCGTCGTCAGCGCGCCCGCCACGAACTCCTTCAGCGGGGCATGCGCCCGGCGCAGGGCAGTGTTCTCGGGCAGCATGTCGGGCAGCCCCGAGGTGTGCGTCAGCAGGTCCCGCACCCGGATCTGTGCGCGGTCGGCCCCCTTCAGCTCCGGCAGGTACTTCGCCGCCGGATCGTCGAGGGACACTAGCCCCCGCTCCACCAGCACCATCAGCCCCACGGCGTTCACGGGCTTCGAGATCGACGCCAGCAGGTAGACCGAGTCCGGCTTCGCCCCGAACCCCTCGTGCAGCACCACGGTGCCGTTGCGGACCACGATGATCGACGCCGCCCGCACGCGGCCGCTCCTGGTCTCCTCGGCCAGGATCGACGCCGCGCGCGCCAGCCGAGCCTTCGACATGCCCACCGTCTCCGGCTCGCCCCGCTTCAACTGTCCCATCGCCGCAACCCCAGCCAGCAGCATCAGCGCAACACGACGTCCCATACCTTGGTCCTCCTGTCCTTCCCTTCCGGCCCTTCCACATGCAGCGTCACCACGTACTCGCCCGGCTTCTCATAGGCGTGCATCGGGTGCCGCTCGGCCGACGTCTTCCCGTCGCCGAACTCCCACCGCCACGCCGTCACGTTCCCGAGCGTCCGGTCCTCAAACGCGATCAGCCGCCGCCCCATGTCCACCACCTGGAAGCTCCAGTCCGCCTCCACCGCGCGGCGCTGCCCGCGCTCGAGCGGCATTAGCCGGAACGCCACCAGGTCCGACGCGTTCCCGTACATGTCGGTCTTGTGGGAGAGGTTCCAGAAGCCCCGGTACTTCGTCCCCTTCTCGTCGTCGTAGTCGAGCACCGACCACGACATCCCGATCACCTTGTTCTCCCAGAGCTTGCTCTCCACGCTCCGCTCCGGGCCCTCGTAAGCCGCGTAGTCGAAGGGGGTGATGTAGAACTCGAGCACCAGCTTCCCGCTCTCGCCGGGCTTGAAGTTGTAGTCGTAGGCCGCGTTGGCGTAGGGCAGGTTCTTGATCCACGGCTGGCAGCCCCAGACCATCGTCCAGTCCTTGTCCAGCGCCGGGGTGAAGATATGGTAGTTCTGCGCGTGGACCCCGTGGAACGTGAAGTGCGCCTCGTTCGGGTCGTAGCCCTTCACCGGGTGCCAGGGCTTGATGAACGGCCCGCCCGAAAGGTCGCCGTCCACCACCAGCTCGAAGATATCGTTGTGCAGGTCGCGGTGCCGGAAGTCCCAGTAGTTGTCCGACGCCTCATAGAGGAAGTAGAGCCGGTTGAGCCCCTTCACCCACCCGACCTTCACCTTCACGTCGAGGTCCTTGCGGTCCATCGGCGTGTTGTTCACGGTGTCCTTCAGCTGGTCGGTCCCGATCGCGTACGACTCCGGGACCATCTTCCAGTCGTCCGTTTTGCCGTCGATCCGCGGGATCTGGTTGGCCGGAAACTGGTAGATCTTGAACTCGACGCCGGGGCGTTCCAGCGCCGCCAGCGGCAGCGCCCATAGCAGCCAGATCCACATTCGCATGATCCCAAGAGTCTATCGCTATCATGAAGCGATGTTCCGCTACGCGAGCGACCAGTCCCTCTACCTCGATGTCCGCCCGGACACGGTCGACCTCGCCGCGCTGGCGCGCATCCCGGGCGTGGTCAACCTGCACCCGGCCTACGAGTCGGTGCTGATCGTTTTCGACCCGCTCGCGGCCACGCATGAATCGGTCCAGGACGCGGTCGAGCACCTGCCGGCCGACCGTCCGCTGCCCGCGCCGCGCCACCACGAGATCCTGGTCCGCTACGACGGGCCGGACCTCGCTTCGCTCGCCGCGCTCCACGGCCTCACGCCGGAGCGGGTGGTCGAACTGCACACGGCCCCCGAGTACCGCGTCGCCTTCCTCGGGTTCGTGCCGGGCTTCGCCTACCTCGAGGGGCTGCCGCCGGCGCTGCACACGCCGCGGCTCGCCGTGCCGCGCAAAGAGGTGCCGGCGGGCTCGGTCGGCATCGCGGGCGCCCAGACCGGCATCTACCCGATCGCCACGCCCGGCGGCTGGCAGCTGATCGGCCGC
>CAYMTH010000970.1:0-2066 GCA_964393235.1 uncultured Solibacteraceae bacterium
GGAGGCGACCGCGGGTACGAGGACCCGGCTGGTGACGGCGGTGTTAAAGAAGAGGGTGATGTTGACGGTGGGCAGCGCACCGCTGGTCACCGGCGTGCCGCCGCGGCAGCTGACGATGAGATCTCCGGTGAGTTCGGTGGATCCGGTGGCGCGCAGGTTGGCCGGACTGGGTGCGCTCGCTGTGCACGCCATCTGCCCGAAAGCCGCGGGCATGGACGCCAGGAAAAGCAATCCTAGCGTACGCACAAGTACATGATGCATATAACCTCCAGGACGTGCGAACGCGGGACGCACGATTTATCCACACTATACCAAAACATTATCAATTGAAAATGTTTTGGATATCCGGTCCCGGGGCGCGGGATTACTGGGCAAGCCGGAGTACTTCCGAGGCAATCCGGGCGAAGGCCGTGGAGAGGTCCGATGAGGTTGGAGAGTAGATATAGAGCCCGGCTGGACGGGAATCGTCGTAGCTGGTCGCCTCTACGTCGTTGGCCATACGGCGGAGCAGAACCGCGTCGACGTTGCCGAGGCCGATTGAATAGGTAACGGGGTTAATGCTGGTGTTGTTGCGGGCGGAAGCGGCGGCGTTGTCGGCGAGGTTGGCGGCGACACGCGCGAGATTGACGGGCATGTCCAGGCGTTTTCGGTTCGGATAGGCCGAGTGAGAACTGGGGAACTGCGTAATTCCGTAAAGACCGGAGGTGGATAGCCCATTGATGTCGGTATCCGGGATGTAGGCGAGGTCCTGGCGCATCCGGACGTTGCTATTGCCCATCGCGCATCCGTTTCTTTCCGAAGACAGCACCATCGTATCTCCGGCCGTCGAGTTATCGTGATACCGCCTGAACAGGCCGAGTGTGTTGCCGGTTGCGTTCGACTCCGGCGTTGTGGCGACGATGGTACCGACTTTTCCCGCGAAGGCGCCCCATCCGGTCTGTGTGCTGGACCTCCCGCTATCGTCCACGCAGGTGCTCTTCGGTACCGAACACTGGCTGCTGGTGCCGCAACTCAGGCCGCTGGCGCCATAGCGCGTGTCTGAGACGGTCTTCACAGGAAACCTGGCGGTGAAGGCTGTTGGGACGCCGTCGGTGAAAAAGACGATCATGTTCAGCGCGAGCGGTTCGTTGATCGCCGTCAACTGCTGATAGGCGGTCCAGTAGGCGTCAGAGCTATTGGTGCCCGCGGTGCAGACGATCTCATCGATTTTCGAAGTCAGGGGGCTGCTGGTTTCTTTAAAGTACTTTGACGGAGGGAACGCAAGGTGGCTGGAACTGTTGAATGTGACCAGCCCAAGACGGTCCCGGCCGTTGACGAACATGTTCACGAATTTCTTTGCGGCGCTCCTCATGTCTGTGCACGGTGTGCCTGCCATGGAACCGGAACGGTCAAGCACCAGCATCAGGTTCACGTCCCGGCGCGATGCGATGCCGACGGCGCCTACGGTGCTTCGGTTCCAGCCGAGAATGCGCGTAAATAGCAGCGGGACGCTGGTTGTCGCGGAGGTTGTGACCGTGATGCCGCTCAAGTCATTCTGTGCGACCGAGATGGAGGGCGAGGTGTTCGACGTGCCGAGGTATCCCTCAGGGAAATTCGCCCGAAAGAACTCTCTGCCGCGCGAACTGGCGGCCGTTGATTGGGCGTCAAGGGTCAATCCCAAGTTCAGGTTTCGGGCTGTAGCCAGTGAGGCGGCGTCGCATGCGGCTGTCAGCCTTCCCCGGACCAGATAGAGCAAGCCGGCGTCGATGGCCAAGCCCATGATCGGAATGATGAGAAGCAGCAGCACGGCGGCAAGTAGGACTGCCATCCCGCGTTCTCCGCGGCCGCGCGGAGTGTGCCTAAAAGATGTTTCGCTGATAGACATAGGTGTTGCTCCTATAACCGGGCAGATTGATTTCCGGCGTCAGGAAATAGGCCTCGGACGCAAACGCCCGTTCGCCTGCGCCGAGATTCATCAGCGAGGTGAGGTTCGGCGCGCGAACCGACATGTTGGTCAAGTAGTGGTTTATGGCAATATCGCCAGTGGCGCCGATCAATGATGTCGAGGGGGTTCCGAACGACGATAG
>CAYMTH010000971.1:0-2063 GCA_964393235.1 uncultured Solibacteraceae bacterium
GGCGCCTCGTAGAAAACCCGCGCCGCGGGCGCTTCGGCCCAGGGTTCGAGCGCCTTGCGGCGCGGCCCCTGTTTGGGCGGCAGGAAGCCGCCGAAGACGAAGCTGTCGGTGGGCAGGCCGGCGGCGCAGAGGGCGGTGATGAGCGCCGAGGGGCCGGGGATCGGGATGACGGGGATGCCCTCGGCGGCAGCGGCGGCGGCGAGCCGGTAGCCGGGATCGGAGATCAGCGGCGTGCCGGCGTCGGAGATGAGCGCGATGCGCTCGCCGGCGCGGAGGGCGTCGAGGAGCTGCTCGCCGCGCTCCCGCTCGTTGTGGTCGTGATAGGAGACGAGCGGCTTCGCGATCGAGTAGTGATCGAGCAGGCGGCGGCTGTGACGGGTGTCCTCACAGGCAATTCTGTCGACCTCCTCGCGCAGAATACGGAGGGCCCTTAAGGTAATATCCTCAAGATTCCCGATGGGGGTAGCGATAAGATAAAGTGCGGCTGGCACTATTCGTCACTATACTTGAATAGGAAAACGCACAGCCAAGGAGAATCTCCGATTGCTTCCTGATTCCGGTACGAGCCCGACAGCGTCCTACTTTTGGAAACCCGCGGATGCCCCCTTTTCCGTACAGATCCAGTTCGACGTGGTGGACCGGATTTTGTTGGAGGTGATGCGGGGATTTGGTGCGGTGCCCAAGCGCGGCGCCGAGGTGGGCGGCATTCTGCTGGGCACGGCGGAGACGATCGGCGGGCAGACGGTGGTGACGGTGGAAGACTTCGAAGCGGTCGATTGCGACCACGTCTCGGGTCCCTCCTATATCCTGTCGCAGGCGGACCGGGTGTTGTTCGGGGAAGCGGTGGAGCGCTGGCGGCCGGGCACGGACCGGCGGATTTATGCGGTCGGCTACTACCGGGGGCATACGCGCGACGGGATCACGCTGGCCCAGGAAGATTTGCAGTTGCTCGACGAGCTGTTTCCGAGCCCGTCGGCGATCGCGCTGGTAGTGAAGCCGTATGCGACGAAGGTCAGCATGGCGGGGATCTTCTACCGCGAGGAGGGGGCGTTCCGACCCGAGTCTTCGCGGCTTGAGTTCCCGTTCCGGCGGAAGGAGCTGGGCGGCGGGTCGACCGGGATCGAGCGGCTGGCGACGGCGGCGCGGTTCGGGCAGCAGCGCGTGATGGAAGATCCGCGGTTCGCCTACGCGGTGACCGGGGAAGCGATGGCAGGGGTGTCGTCGCCGGGTCCGGCGTTGCCGGGCGGGCTGGCGGCTGGAACGATGGTCAGCCCGGAAGGGGCGCCCGTGGCGGGGGGCGGCGGCGGTTCGACCGGTTCGGTGCTGTTTCAGTCCGATGTGCCGGCGGCGGCGCCGCTGCTGAGCAGCGAGGCGCCGAAGTCGAAGAATGTCCGGGGCGGCTGGGTATGGATTCCGCTCTCGTTCATCTTCATGCTGCTGGGTGTGGTGGTCGGATTCCAGATTGCGCTGAGCATGCGGCCGAAGCAGCCGGCGAACCCGTGGCTGGAGGCCTGGGACATGGCGTTCCAGGTGAAACGAACCGGGGAGGAGCTGTCGATTACCTGGGACCCGTTGTCGCCGGCGGTACGGAATTCGAACCGGGGTGCGCTGGTGATTCAGTCCCGGGAGGAGACGCGGACGATCGACCTGCGCGGTTCGCAGTTGCAGGGCGGCAGCGTGGTGTACCGGGGCGTACCGGACCGGGTGGTTTTTCGGCTGGAGGTCTATCCGCGGGAGCGGGTGGTCGTTTCCGAGATCGCCGAGTTCAAGCGGGAGTAGCTACCGCAACCGGGGCGTCTCAGGCGCGGCGCAGAGCCAGCACGGCGTTCAGGCCGCCGAAGGCGAATGAGTTGGACACCGCGGCTTCGTGGGGGAAGTCGGCGGCGGCGGTGCAGACGGGGACGTCGCAGTCGGGGTCGGGGCCGAGGAAGTTGGCGGTGGGGGTGGATCGCTGGTGGTGGAGGCCGAGGACGGTGGCGACGGCTTCGAGGGCTCCGGCTGCCCCGAGGGCGTGGCCGTGCATGGATTTCGTGGCGGTCACCCGGATATTGGCCAGGTGTTCG
>CAYMTH010000972.1:0-2060 GCA_964393235.1 uncultured Solibacteraceae bacterium
GAACCCGCCGTCGCGGCCGAAGCTGGAAAAGGCCTGCAAGCGGATCCTGTCGCAGCAGATGGCCGACGGCGGCTGGTGGATCTACCCGGACGGCCCGGCGGACGTGAACTCGACGGTGAAGGCGTACACGGCGCTGCGGCTGTGCGGCTACTCACCGGACAGCGAGCCGCTCG
Source organism: uncultured Solibacteraceae bacterium (assembly GCA_964393235.1). Lineage (GTDB taxonomy): Bacteria > Acidobacteriota > Terriglobia > Bryobacterales > Bryobacteraceae. The sequence continues at coordinate 174 of CAYMTH010000972.1, forward strand.
TCAAGGCGCGCAACCGCGTCCTCGAACTCGGCGGCCTGCAGGCATGCAACAGCTACACGAAGATCAACCTGAGCCTGTTCGGCCTCTACCCGCGCAAATACGTGCCGACCATCCCTCCCGAGCTCGTGCTGCTGCCGGGCGGGTCGCTCTATCTCGGCGGCGTACTCTACGAAATGGCCTCCTGGACGCGGGCGATCGTGGTGCCGCTGTCGATCGTGCAATCGGTGGGCGGCGTGCGGCCGGCTCCGGACGGCGTAAGCGTCGACGAGCTGATGCTCCCGGACCGGAAGCTGACGCTGCCGAAGCGCGACCGGTTCCTGTCGCCGATCTTCCACCAGGTGGACAAACTGCTTAAGCTCTGGGAACGGAAGGGCCACCTCGATTCGCGCCTCGCCGCGATCCGGCAGGCCGAAAAGTGGGTGCTCGACCACTGCCGGAACTCCGACGGCCTGGGCGCCATCTACCCCGCCATGCAGTACACGATCATGGCGCTCGAGGCCCTCGAATACCCCGAGGACCATCCCGACCTCGTCGAGGCCAAGCGACACTTCTACGGCCTGATCACCGAAACCGCGGACGAACTCTACTTCCAGCCCTGCTTCTCGCCGGTCTGGGACACCGCCTACGCCGCCTTCTGCATGGCCGAAGCCGGTGAACCGTACTCCGAAGAGCTGACCCGGTGCGCCGACTGGCTCCTGTCCAAGGAAATCCGCCGCCGCGGCGACTGGTCTGTGAAGCGGCCGCAACTGCAGCCCTCCGGCTGGGCCTTCGAGTTCGCCAACGAACAGTACCCGGACATCGACGACACGGCCATCGTGCTGATGGCGCTCGAACACTGCCGCGCCTCCGACCCGGAAAAGCAGCGCCAGGTGGAGCAGCGGGCGATCGAGTGGCTGAAGGGCATGCAATCGCGCGACGGCGGCTACGCGGCCTTCGACGCCGACAACAACTGGGGCGTGCTGAACGCAATTCCCTTCTCCGACCACAACGCCATGCTCGACCCGACGTGCCCCGACATCACCGGGCGCGTACTCGAAGCACTGGCGCGGCGCGGCGTGCCGAAGTCCGACCCGGCCGTCCGCGATGCCGTCCATTACCTGGTGAACACGCAGGAGAAAAACGGCAGCTGGTACGGCCGCTGGGGCGTCAACTACCTCTACGGCACCTTTCTGGCCCTGCGCGGTCTGCGCGCGGCCGAGTATGACGATCCCAACCTCTACCGGCGCGCGGCCGACTGGGTGATCTCGGTGCAAAACGCCGACGGCGGCTGGGGCGAGAGCTGCCTCAGCTACCTGCACGACGAGTTCGTCAGCGCGCCGTCGACGCCGTCGCAAACCGCCTGGGCGCTGCTCACGCTGCACGCCGCCGGGCGCAAGGACTCCCCCTACGCCGAACGCGGCCTGCGCTACCTGCTCGACACCCAGGCCGAGGATGGCTCCTGGCCCGAAGACCTGGCCACCGGCACCGGTTTCCCGAACGTCTTCTACATGCGATATACCATGTATCGACACTACTTCCCGCTGTGGGTTCTGGGACTGTACGCACAATGACACGACGCACGCTGCTGGCCGCTTCCGTTCTTTCCGCCTCGCGAGTCCGCGGGGCCAACGAGCGGGTGAATCTGACGCTGATCGGCATGGGCGGCCGCGGGCGGGACCACGCCAACTTCTACGCACAAGTGCCGGCGGCAAACATCGCCGGCATCTGCGACGTCAACCAGGCGGCGCGCGAGCGGGCCGTGGCGCTGGTCGAAAAGCTCACCGGGCGCAAGCCGAAAGAGTACTCGGATATGCGGCAGGTGTTCGACGACAAGAGCGTCGACGCGGTGTCGATGGCGACACCCAACCACTGGCACGCGCTCGGCACCATCTGGGCCTGCCAGGCGGG
>CAYMTH010000973.1:0-1785 GCA_964393235.1 uncultured Solibacteraceae bacterium
GACGGCGCAGTAGGGCACCTTCTGCGCGACCCACTCCCGCGCCCGCGCCATGATGTACAACGACGCCGTCGACCAGGTCTTCAAGTTCTCCGTCGATGACGAAAACCGCTACGGCGCCACCGCCATCGGCCGCGCCTCCATCGTCGTCCGCAACGCCATCCGCGCCAAGAACGGAGCGTTCTTCTTCAACGTCACCCAAACCGGCTGGGACCTCCACGACAGCCAGTTCACCGCCTCCACCAGCCTCTACAGCCTCAACCGCGACCTCGATAACGCCGTCTCCGCCCTCGCCGACGACCTCAAGGCCTCCGGCGACTTCGATTCCACCCTCATCATCATCATGGGCGAGTTCGGCCGTACGCCCGGGCCCCTCAACTCCCGCTCCGGCCGCGACCACTACCGCAACGTGCAGTCCATCGCCATGATGGGCGGCGGCGTCAAAGGCAACCGCGTCATCGGCGCTACCGACGCCCAAGGCGCCCAGATCGTCGACTACGGCTGGTCCGGTAACCGCCCCATCTACCCGGAAGACCTCACCGCGTCCATCTATTCCGCCCTCGGCGTCGATTGGACCAAGTCGGTCTACGACACGCCCTCCAAGCGCAAGTACGAGTACATCCCCGGCACGGCCGAAGGCCGCTTCGGACCCATCGCCGAGCTCTGGGGGTAACCGCATGCGCGCCCTCGTTGCCATTCTCGTATTGGCCGCCGTCCTCCCGGCCCAGCAGTCGGTCCAGATCATCTCCGATTCCGCGCAGGTCCTGGTCGGGCGCACCATGGAGTTCCGCGCCATCGTCCGCGATGCCCAGGGCAACCCGGTTGAAGGCGGCGCCGTTACCTGGGCCACCAACAACCCGATCATCGCCACCATCAACTCGAGCGGCGTCCTCACCGCCCGCGCCCTCGGTTCGGTCCGCGTCCAGGCCCGCAGCGGCGCGCTTTTTTCGGAGACGGTCATCCAGACCGTCCCCATCCGCATGTCCATCTCGCCTGAGCGCGCCGCCATCGACGTCGGCGCCCAGCAGCGCTTCACCGTCACCGCTTTTGACGCCGACGGCAACCCCATCCCTGGCGTCGCCATCGCCTGGTCGGTTCTCAACCACCGCCTCGGCACCAGCCAGGTCGCCCGCGTCGATACCGCCGGCACCGTCTCCGGCATCGCCGAAGGCGGCGCCATGGTCATCGGAACGTATAACTATGGGGACGTCCAGACCGGTTTGCAGCGGCAATGGGTGATTACTGCTCCACTTGAAGTATCGGTTCCCAAGTCTTACGAAATAAAGCGAATCTTCTCTCGCGACCGGAACTGGAAATCGAGCTTCGAGGTCCGCGCCAAACCCACTATGCTCTGGCCTGGCGAACCCGGCAAGCTCTTCTTCAACGCCTCCCTCGACGGCATGGCCAACGGTCTCGTCGAATTCGACTACAACGCCAACACCTACCGCATGGTCCCCGCCGCCGGCGAATCCCGCTTCGTCATCGGCAGCTTCACCACCGAGATGCGCACCCACTCCATCACGCGCAAAGGCGAAATCCTCTCGATGGAGGATACGAATATCAACGGGACCCAGATTAACTACGGCACCCGCCAGGGCCTGGTGAACCATATCTCGCTGAATACGCCGCTCGCCGGCACCGAAGCCACCAACGCTCTCACCCTGAGCCGCAACTCCTACAACGACAACGGGTTCTCGCTCATCCGCGCCACCTTCCGCTACGAAGCCAACCCGACCACTTATACCGGACTGTTCCTTGGCTACGCCGGCCGCTATACCGATGTCGTGG
>CAYMTH010000973.1:1795-2060 GCA_964393235.1 uncultured Solibacteraceae bacterium
CCAGGAGACCCTTCCGGGCATCACCGGAGCCTTCACCATCGACGGCGACTTCGGCGTCGACGGGAAGGGAAGTGCCGTGTTCTCCGTTACCGCCGGCGCCAACCGGGTCTTCTACCGCCAGACCGGTCTCGAACGCACCCGTCTCCTCGGGGTGGGCGATGGGCTGCTCGGTTCCACTGTCCGCTCCTTCGGCGGCGGCCGCGGCAACCACCCGGCCTCCTGGATTGATGAGGACGGGACGGTCATCCTCTGCGTCGTCCTGAAT
>CAYMTH010000974.1:0-2059 GCA_964393235.1 uncultured Solibacteraceae bacterium
TGTCCTCGATGCGCAGGCACTTAGGCATCAGGAGGAGGCGGCGGTCGTAGGGGACGGTGGCGAGCTGTTCGCGCCAGACTTCGTTGTTGAGCAGGACGCCGGCGTAGTCGGTGAAGACGGGGTCGATGCCGGCGGCGCGGACGATCTCTTCGGCGCCGAGTTTGAGTTCGTCCATGACGAGCGGGGGGACGAAGCGGGTGGGGTTGGCGGCGAGGTAGTCGGCGATGAACTGTTTCAGGCGCTCGCGTTCGGCACGGGTGGGCGGCACGTTCGCCTGCGTCGGGCGGCTGGGCAGAACGGGGATGCGCTTGGGGATTTGCAGGACGGGTAGCTGCATGGGTAGCTCTAAGTGTAGGCCCCAAATCCGAAGAACCAGTGCTTTTTGGCGAACCGGTACATCCAGTGGTCTTCGGGGATTTCGTTGCCTGGGTCGTGCTGGCTGTTGCGGGGTTGGAGCGCTTCGAGTTCGGCGAGCGCGGCCTGGCGTTGCGTCGTATCCCGTGCTCCATACTTTACCACCAGATCGCGGACGAGGTCGGGGCGTTCGAGCATGACGCAGCCGCGGGTGGCGCCGGCGGATTTCTGGCGGAACTCCTGGAGGAAGGCGGACTGGGTCATGGTTTCGAAGACGCCGCGTCCGTCGTGGATGGTTTCCTTGGCGAACTGGATGATGGGGCAGGGTTCGATATCGCCGTAGGGGGAGATGTGGTGGCTGACGCCGGTGGCCATGGGGCAGAGGGCTTCGCCGTTGTCGTCCCAGTAGGCGTCGACGATGGCGATGGGGAGCTTGGCGCGCATTTCGACCATGAAGCGGCGGACCTTGCGGACCTGTTCGGGGGAGAGGGCGAGGTGGGAGGCGGGCTTGGGGCCGACGACGCGGTAGGTATGGAACCAGGCGTAGTGGACGCCCATGTCGATGAGTTTGCGGAGCCAGGATTCGCTGACGAGTTCGTAGTTGGTCTGGCAGACGGAGGTGGCGACGCCGATGACGAGTTTGTGGCGGCGGCAGTTTTCGAGGCCGGCGAGGGTTTTGTTGAAGACGTTGAGGCGGCCGCGGCGTTCGTCGGAGATGATTTCGTTGCCTTCGATGGAGATGAGGGGGGTGACGTTGCCGAGTTCGCGGAGGCGGCGGGCGACGGCGTCGGTGATCATCTGGCCGTTGGTGAAGACCTGGAAGTAGCAGTCGGGGTGGGCGGCGAAGATGTCGAGGATCTGCGGGTGCATGAACGGCTGGCCGCCGAGGATGCCGAAGAAGGAGTTGCCGTGGGCCTTGGCGTCGTTGATGAGGCGGTTCATGTCGGCGAGGTCGATGTGTTTGGACGGGGCCTCGACGTCGACCCAGCAGCCCTGGCAGCGGAGGTTGCAGCCGGAGATGACGGAGATGAAGAGAAACGGCGGGAAGTGGACGCCCTGCTTGAGGCGCTTCTTGAACTTTTCGACCGAGCGAACGCCCTTGTAGCCGAAGTTATAGCCGATCTTGAAGAGGCACTTGGGGTCGACCTCGGTGAGCATGCGGCGGCCGTAGGTGAAGATCATGCCTGCTCCTTGGGGGCGAGCGCGGCTTCGGCTTTGCGCTTGGCGGCGTCGGCTTTCTGGCGGATTTCATCGACCGAGGGGAGGGCGGCGAAGACCTCGGCGGGGATATCCATTTCCTTCTGGAGTTTGTTGAGGCAGTTCATGCGTTCCTTGAGGGCGCGGTCTTCGTCGCGTTCCTTGGAGAAGCGGGACTTGGCTTTGATGGAGCGGTCGCGGAGGGCGGCGTAGATATCGCCGCCGAGGAGGGCGGAGATATCCACCTTCATGGCTTCGCGGCGGAGGTCGTCCGAGTTCACTTCGCCGCCGTGGATGGGGCCGTGTTTGTATTTGGGGAAGAGGATGGCGACTTCGGGGCAGACGCGGGAGCAGGCGGGGCACTCGGTCTTGCAGTTGGACTGGTTCTGGACCTGGATCTTGCCGTCCTTGGAGACGCCGTAGACGTCGAAGAGGCAGAAGGACAGGCACTGCATGCAGTTGGTGCAGCGGTTGTAGTCGATGACGGGGAACCAGGGCTTCCACTGGC
>CAYMTH010000975.1:0-1311 GCA_964393235.1 uncultured Solibacteraceae bacterium
CGGCGGAGACGTTCTCGCTCGCGGTGCCCGGGCAGACCTTTACGGTGACGGTCCGGCTGCACGGGGCGGAGGCGAAATCGGTGGATCTGTCCGGGCCGTTCGCGATCGAGAAGCTCGAAGGGGGCAAGTTCCGGGTGACGGTGCCGGCGGAGGCGCGGCCGACGGTGGCGCACTGGTCGCGGGCCAGCGTGCGGGAGACGGCGTACCGCATCGACGGCGCGCCGTTCCATCAGCCGAACGCGCTGCCGGCGCTGGTGGCGCGGGCTGTGTACGAGGGCGGGGAAGTGGAGACGCCGGTGCTGGTGAGCCCCCTCGACGGGCTCGGCGTGGAGCGGTTGAAGCCGCTTGCGGTGGGGCCGCCGGTGGCGGTGAAGTTCACGAGCGAGTTCGGCATCTTCCCCCTGAGCCGGCGAACCTACGAGGTGCAGTGCTCGGTTCGTTCCAACGTCGACGGGCCGGCGCGGGGCGAGGTGCGGCTGCGGGTTCCGGCGGGCTGGCGGGTGGACCCGCCGGCGCGTCCATTTTCATTTGAGAAGGAGAAGGAAGAGGCCGCGGTCCGGTTCGTTTTGACGGCGCCCGAGGGGCGCGCGGCGTCGGAGGCGGAGATCACGGCGGTGGCGAGCTTGAACGGCAAGGAGTACACGGCGAGCCACGACGAGATTACGCAGCCGGGCTACGATTCGGTGTTCGTTTCGGTGCCGGCGCGGCACGTGGCGCGGTCGATCGACGTGAAAGTGAAGCCCGGATTGAAGGTCGGCTATGTGATGGGGACGGGCGACGACGTGCCGGAGGGGCTGCGGCAGTTGGGCGTCGAGACCGAGATGCTGGACGCGAACGCGCTGGCGACGGCGGACCTGCGGCGGTTTACGACGATTCTGCTTGGCATCCGCGCCTACGCGGTCCGCGCAGATGTGCGGACGTACAACCAGCGGCTGCTCGATTTCGTGGCGAACGGCGGGACTCTGATCGTGCAGTACAACACGCCCGAGTTCGACAAGAACTACGGGCCGTTCTCTTACACCATGGGCCGGAACCCGGAAGAGGTCAGCGAGGAGAATTCGCCGGTGACGCTGCTCGACCCGGCCGACCCGGTGTTCGCGGGGCCGAACCGCATCACGCCGGCCGATTTCGACGGCTGGGTGGAACAGCGCGGCTCGAAGTTCTGGACGACGTCGGACCCGCGGTATAAGGCCTTGGTCGAGACGCATGACACCGGGCAGGCGCCGCAGAAGGGCGGGTGGCTGGTAGCGCGGCACGGCAAGGGACTCTACGTCTACTGCGCGTATGCGTGGTACCGGCAACTGCCTTATG
>CAYMTH010000975.1:1321-2059 GCA_964393235.1 uncultured Solibacteraceae bacterium
CCATGGATCCGTACGTACAAGACCGGGAGAAGCTCGTCCGCATTTTGCGGGAGATCGAGGCGAGTATCAATGAACAGAGTCTCGACCGCATGGTGGACCAGATGGCGCCGGACGCGGTGGTGGTGTGGGCCAACGCGGAGGTGTCGCGCGGGCCGGAGGAGATCCTCGCCTACTATGACCGGATGGTGAAGGGGAAGGACCGGATTCTCACCAAGTACACGACGAAGGCGGAGCTGTCGGGCCCGGCGCGGATCTACGGGGACGGGACGATCGCGATTGCGCACGGGTCGATGGTCGACGAGTTCACGCCGGTGATTCGCGGGCCGTTCAAACTGTCGTCGCGCTGGACGACGACGGTGGCCAAGCGGGACGGGGAGTGGAAAGTGGTGCAGTTGCACCTGTCGGCGAACGTGTTCAACAACGTGCTGCTCGACGAGGCGAAGAAGGCGCTGCTGACGGTGGGATTGGGCGGTTTGGCGGCCGGCGCGGTGATCGGCGTTCTGGTGGGTAAGTTTCTGATACCCTAGGCGGCATGCGTTTTGCCGCCCTTCTGCTTGCCGGAGCCGCGCTCGCCGGTGCGGCCGAGCCCGGAATCCTCATTGATCGTCCGATGCAGGCGCCCGTTTGGGCGCTCCTCGAAAGGGAACTGCTGCGCCAGAACTCGCTGGCGTGCGACCGCTTCGCCGGGAAATTTCTCGACGCGCGCGGATACCTGAAGCACACGCCGCGCTGGGGCAC
>CAYMTH010000976.1:0-1384 GCA_964393235.1 uncultured Solibacteraceae bacterium
GAGCGGGGCCTGGCCCTTTTCGGTGAGGTTGACGAGGGCGGGGCTGAAGCCGAGGGCGGCGAGGTCGAAGCCGCGAGAGGTGTGGTACTGCCACCACTTGGTGGACGTGAAGCCGTAGCGGAGGTTGAGGACGGTGGTGGGATTGAGGACGATGACGTCGTCGAGGGCGGCGCCGCGGTTGGGGCGGTTCTGGTGGATGCCGTTGATGTCGTTGAGGAAGTCGTGGTTTTTGTCTTCCTTCCAGAAGTCGTAGTGGAGGCGGAGGAAGAGGCGGTGGTTTTCGCTGACGGCGTGGTCGAGGCGGAGGAGGTTGGAGTAGGTCTTCTGGATGGCCTTGGGGGAGGAGAAGAAGTTATTGCGGCCGTCGGCGGTGGCGGTGTTGGGGGAGTTGGGGAGGGGGTAGAGGGAGGTCAGGTTGACGCCGAGCGTATCGAGGCGGGAGCGGGGGATGATGTTGCCGGGGAAGGCGGTGCGGGAGAAGCGGCCGTTGGGGGCGGGGGTGGTGGAACGGGGGTCGTAGATGGCGTAGTTGGCGTTGGTGAGGCGGAGGAGCGCGGAGAAGTCGCCGTTGCGCTGTTCGGCGGTGGGGACGGTGCGGGAGAACTGGGTGGGGACGCCGAACTGGTTGCCTTCGTAGGCGAAGAAGAAGAACGTGCGGTTTTTGCCCTGGTAGAGCTTGGGGATGGAGATGGGCCCGCCGAGGGAGAAGCCGTAGCGGTTGTCCTGGTAGACGCCCTTGGGGGTGTTGTTTTTGTTGTTGAAGAAATTGGAGGTATCGAGCGAGGAATGGCGGAGGAACCAGTGGGCTTCGCCGTGGAACTCGTTGGTGCCGGAGGCGGTGGAGACGTTGACGACGGAGCCCATGGTGTGGCCGACGGAGGCGTCGTAGGGGGAGGTCTGGATCTTGAATTCGCGGACGGAGGAGGCGGGCGGGGCGTAGGCGACGCGGGCGTAGCCGCGGCCGCGGTCGGCGGCGGTGTTGGAGATGCCGTCGATCTGGAACTCGTTGTTGTAGCGGCCGCCGCCGTCGGCGGCGAAGTCGCTGGTGGCTTCGGGGGCCATGGATTTGCGGAGGCGGAGGTTGGTGGTGTTGGCGACGCCGGGGGCGAGGAGGGTCAACTCGAGGGGGTTGCCACCGCGCTGGGGCAGGTCGAGGATGCGGCGCTGGTCCATGACGAGGCCGAGGGAGGAAGAGGCGGTTTCGAGTTGGGGCGTGGCGTCCTGGACGACGACGGATTCGGAGACGGAGCCGACTTCGAGCTGGATGTTGAGCTCGACGGTTTCCGAGACGCGGACCTCGATGTTGGGGCGGGCGTAGGATTTGAAGCCGGTCTGCTCGACGGTGATTTTGTAGAAGCCGGGGATGAGGTAGGGGATGGAGTAG
>CAYMTH010000976.1:1394-2054 GCA_964393235.1 uncultured Solibacteraceae bacterium
CGGGCGGGTAGGTCACGCGGGGCGTACGTGTTGGTCCGGCGTCGTTGGTGGTGGAGACGGCGGAGACCCCGGTGTCATTGGCGGTGGCGCGGACTTTGGCGCCGGGAATGACGGCGCCGGTGGTATCGGAGAGAGTGCCGCGGATGAAGCCACGCGGATCCTGGGCCTGGAGGCAGAGACACGCCAGCAGCGCGAGAGACAGTTTATTCATATATCGATCCCCTGTTCCGGGCGCACTGGATTCGCGCCCCGGGTTATCGACATTCTATAACTCCGATCAGCGAATGGAAACGGTGACGGTGTTCGTGCGCTGGCCGTCAAAGGTGAGGGCGATGGCGGCGTTGGCGCGTCCGGCGAGGGAACGGGGGAGCGGGCCGAGATTGATCTGATCGAGGCCGCCGAACTCGGGCTGGGCGGCGAAGCCGAGGACGGGGACATCGACGCCGGCGATGCGGGCAGTGGCCGACCTGGCGGCGCGGAAGCCGGTGCCGTAGAGGGTGAGATAGACCTGATCGGCGGGGGCGCCGAGATCGACGGGGACGGGGGCGAGGGAGGCGGGATCGAAGATGAGGCCGCTCGAGCGGGCGCCGGCGGCGGGGACGCGGAGGTAGAGCGCGGCGGCGACGCCTTCGCCGCGGGCGTTGGCGGAATAGAGGCCCG
>CAYMTH010000977.1:0-2049 GCA_964393235.1 uncultured Solibacteraceae bacterium
CGGAGCCGAACTCCATGTGGTCCACGCCAGCCCCGACGACGGCGCCGGCGTCGCCCAGTACATGGACCCCACCTGGCGCATGGAAGTGGCCCACATGATGAAGGTGCGCCTTGAAGATAACGTGAAGGCGGCCAACACGGCGGCCAAGATCCACGTCATCCCCGGCGAGGCCGCCAAGGTCGTCCGCCAGGTCGCCGAAGACGTCAAGGCCGACATCGTCGTCATCGGACGCCACCTCGACAAGAGCCTCCTCGGCCGCCTCCGCACGCACTCCTACGCCATCGTGCGCGAGTCGCCCTGCCCCGTGCTCAGCCTCTAAGTCCGGCTCTCCATCCTCACCCCGGGGCCGCTTCGCCGCGGCGAAGGCGGCCCCGTCTCTCGCCTCCGGCTGTTGTACGATGCTAGCTCGGTACCTCCGGATGCCTTCTCTCTCCCGTCGCCGTTTCCTCTCCCTCCTCGCCGCCCCCGCCGCCGCGCGTTCCGCCCCGCGCCCCAACATCCTCTTCATCCTCATCGATGACATGCGCTGGGACTCCTTCGGCGCCGCCGGCCACCCCTTCCTCCAGACGCCACACCTCGACCGCCTCGCCCGCGAAGGCGCCCGGTTCACCAACGCCTTCGTCACCACCCCGCTCTGCTCCCCCAGCCGCGCCAGTTTCCTCACCGGCCAGTACGTCCAGACGCACGGCGTCGTCGGCAATACCCCCGCCGGCGCCCCCATCAGCCACAAGCTCGAGACCTTCCCCAAGCTCCTCCGCGCCGCCGGTTACCGCACCGGCTACTTCGGCAAATGGCACATGGGCAACGACCCCTCCCCCCGCCCCGGCTTCGACCGCTGGGTCTCCTTCCGCGGCCAGGGCGTCTATAACAATCCCGTCCTGAACATCGACGGCAAGGACGCGCCCCACCCCGGCTACATCACCGATATCCTCACCGGCCACGCCGCCGAGTTCATCGAAAAGTCCGGCGCCGGCCCCTGGTGCGCCTGCCTCGCCCACAAAGCCATCCACGGCCCCTTCACGCCCGCCGAACGCCACAAGAATCTCTACGCGACCGAGCCAATCCCCATCGCCCCCTCCGCCACCGACGACCTCAAGGACAAACCCGCCCTCAACTTCGTCAAGCCCGGCGCCGGCAGCCCCGACGCCCTCATCCGCAACCAGCTCCGCTGCATCGCCGCCATCGACGAAGGCGTCGGCCGTCTCCTGGCGACGCTCGAAAAAACCGGCCAGCTCGACAACACCCTCGTCGTCTTCACCTCCGACAACGGCTACTTCTGGCGCGAACACTCCCTCGGCGACAAGCGCTGGGCCTTCGACGAGTCCATCCGCATCCCGCTCCTGTTCCGCCACCCCAAACTCGTCAAACCCGGCGCCAAAATCCCCGCCCTCGTCGCCAACATCGACATCGCCCCCACGTTCCTCGACCTCGCCGGCGCGCCCATCCCCGCCGCCGTCCAGGGCAAATCGCTCCTGCCCGTCCTCCGCAACCCCCGCGCCCGCGTCCGCCGCGAACTCTTCTGCGAATACTTCCGCGAAGAGGCCTACCCACGCACCCCCTCCTGGCGCGCCATCCGCACCGAGCGCTACAAGTACGTGCACTACCCGGACCTGAACGGCGCCGACGAGTTCTACGACCTGAAGCAGGATCCGGGCGAACGCCGGAACCGCATCTCCGACCCCAAAGCCAAAAGCTTCCAGGCACGCCTGGCCAAACCAGGCGTGCCCGTCTAATTCGGAGTTAGTCCGCCACGCCGTCTTCGTGCGGGTGGAAATACTCGAGAATCGCCGTCTTCTCCGGCTTCTTGTACCGTTCCACCTTCGTCCCGATCGGCCCCTTCCGCGTCCGGTCGAGCAGCGTCGAGATCTCGGCCTTCGACATCTTCGTGAACGTCTTGCACGCCAGAACGTTCTGTTCCAGTTGCTCCACCGTCTCCACGCCGCTCACCAGCGTGTCCACGTCGTGCGACCACGCATACCGCAGGCACTCCTGAATGGTTGCGACTTTCTCTTTCGTGATCCCGCCGATCGCGTTCGACTTCATCGCCAG
>CAYMTH010000978.1:0-2044 GCA_964393235.1 uncultured Solibacteraceae bacterium
ATGACCGGGATGGCCGCCGCCGCGCAGGGGGCGGGCGACCGGATCCTGGATCTGCACCAGCATTCGCCGTATTCGGGGCGGACGGACGAGCAGATGAGCGCCCATCAGGAGAAGATGGGGATCACGAAGACGGTGCTGCTGCCGGCGGGGGCGCGATACGGGCTGGCGGCGGGGGCGGGCGGGAACGACGTCTGCCTGAACCTGGTGAAGAAGTTTCCGGGGAAGTTCGTGTTTTTCGCCAATGAAGGGCCGGTGCCGGATCAGACGAAGGCGGTGATCGAGAAGTATCTAAAGCTGGGGGCGATCGGGATCGGGGAGCAGAAATTCCCGGTGGACGCCGATTCGCCGCATGTGCACCTGGTGGCGCAGATCGCGCGGGACTACGGGGTGCCCGTGCTGCTCCATTTTGAACACAACACCTATAACATCGGGTTCCAGCGGTTTTACCGGGTGCTGGAGAAGTATCCGACGGTGAACTTTATCGGGCACGCGCAGACGTGGTGGGGGAATATCGATAAAGATCTGCAGCAGGAGGTGCTGTATCCGCGGACGAAGGTGACGGCGGGCGGTTGGACGGACGTGTATCTGCGGGACTATCCGAATATGTACGGGGATATGTCGGCGGGGTCGGGGTTGAACGCGTTGTTACGGGACGAGGAGCATGCGCGCGGGTTTCTGGAGCGGCATCAGAATAAGTTGATTTACGGGTCGGATTGCAACGATCCGGTGGGGCACGGGGAGCGGTGCAGCGGGGCGAAACAGATCGAGACGATCAAACGGCTGAGCCCGCACCCGAGCGTGACTCGGAAGATTTTCTGGGAGAACGGGGTGCGGGTGTTGAAGTTGAAGGGTTAGAGGCGGGGCCGGCGTACCGTCACTTATCGAGTTTTTGCAGGACGCTGATCAGTTCCTTGCCGCCGAATGCAGTCTTGCCGACGACGACTCCCAGAAAATGGAATCCGGATTCCCCGGCCTGCCGCAGTTCCTTCTCCATCGTCGACGTCTTGGAGGTCGCCAGAAGCTTGAATTCGACTCTCCGGGACTTTTCCTGATTGACGACTTTCTCGAGAATGATCGAAGCTTCACGACCGCCGAACGCCGATTCAAAGACCGTCTGCCCACAGTATTCGAAGCCCTCATCGCCGGCCTGCTGCAGCTCTTTCTGGAGCGTGCCGGTCTTCGAAGTCGCGAGGAGAACGTAGCGGCGGTTTCCAGAGCTGGGGCCGTCGAGCCGCTTCTTCATCACGACAATCACTTCCTTACCACCGAACGCCGATTCGCCGCCCATCACGCCGGCGAAAATGTAGCCGGCGTCCGCGGCTTGATTCATCTCCTTTTCCATGGAAGAGGTTTTGCTGGTGGCCAAGAGACGATAGTCGAACTGTTCGGCGCTAAGTGCGGGTGTAAAGACGGAAGTCAACACCAAGAAAGATAGTAAGTTTATTGAGTTCACAGAACCGTAGGATAGCATCCCGATTCGAGCGGTCAGGGCCATCGGGGTCAGCCGGTATCGAGGCCGTTCTGGGTGGCTGCCAGCGCAGCTACCGTAGGCGCTCGAAGGTCCGCAAATCGATCCCGAATTGCTCGAGGATACGAAAGAGCAGTGGCGGACCAATCTCCCGGCCTGCGTGCAGAGGAATCGTTACCGCCCTGCCGTCCGGATGTTGCCAGCGTTCGTGACTGCCCGTTTGCCGGGCTCTGACAAAGCCGAGTTGGGCGGCGAGGCGCCTCAACTCCGCCGCGCGAGCGCTAGGCACTGACGATTGCGGTCGTATCGAGCGGGAGGTCGCGGCCCGATTCCCGATACTCTTCCTCTATCAACCGGAAAACGCCGGCGAGTTCCGCCACCGCCTCTTCAGCAGTCGGCATGAGGGCATAGCAGCCGGGAATAGACGGGATTTCTGCGACCCAACCATCCGGTTGGTTGCGATAGACCACGAGCTTGTAGTCGTCAAAGCTCACAGTTGAATTTTACTCCAGAAGTCCGGTGGGTCAGCCGCGGCGGCGGATTTTGTCGAGGCCGTTCTGGGCGGCGACGCGGTAG
>CAYMTH010000979.1:0-1428 GCA_964393235.1 uncultured Solibacteraceae bacterium
GCGGGGATCTATGCCGCCCTGGGGGCCGCACGGTGGCCCGCGGAGCACATCGCCCTCCACCAGTCCCAGGCCCTGCGGGAACTGCTCACGTTCGCCTACGACAACGTCCCGTTCTACCGCTCCCATTTCGACTCCGCCGGGTTCCACCCGCGGGCGTTCCGGGGACTTGAAGACCTGGCGGCCGTGCCGTTTCTGGAGAAACACCACCTGCGGGACGTCCCTCCCGAACAGCTCGCCGCACGGGGCGTGGATCTGCCCGCCTGCCGCGTGATTTCGACTTCGGGCTCCACCGGGTCGCCCCTGCGGATCTACCTCGATACCGCAGGGCAACGGGCCCAACGGATCTCGGCCTGGCGCATTCAGTTCGAACACGGCTTTCAATGGACCTGGCGGACCGCCGAAATCCGCATGACCACCGGCGAGATCCATCCCGCGCAGCGGCTCGGGATCGCGCCGAAGACGTGGATCTCCCTGCTCGACCCGCCGGAGACCTGGGCGGAAACCATCCGGCGGGACCGGCCGGAGGTGATCCTGGCCGGCGCCAGCACGCTGGGGGCGCTCGCCGAGGTCTGGACCGGCGATCTGCCGCGGCCGCGGATCGTCCTCTCCGACGGAGAGACGCTCTACCCGGCGACGCGGCGGCTGGTGCGGGACCGGCTCGGAGTGGAACCGGTGGACGTGTACGGCCTGGTGGAACTGTCGGACTTCGCCTGGGAGTGCGAGCGGCACGACGGCTACCACGTGAACGCCGACAGCCACGTAGTAGAGATCGTGGCCGGCGAGATCGTGGCGACCGACCTGCGGCAACGCACGATGCCCGTGATCCGGTACCGGACCGGGGACCAGGGGGAGATGCGGGAGGGGACGTGTCCGTGCGGGCGGACGCTGCCGGTGCTGCGGCGGATCGACGGACGGGAGGCGGACGCGGTGCGGCTGCCGTCGGGCCGGCTGCTGTTCTGGCCGTTTTTCCACGAGATTCTGGGCGCGGAACGGGAGCTGCGGCGGTGGCGGGCGACGCAGGAGGCGAGCGGGGCGCTGCGGCTGGAGCTGGAGACGGGGGAGGCGGAGGCCGGCCGGCTGGCGGAGCGGGTGCGGCGGGCGCTGCCGGAGCCGCTGGCGGTGCGGGGGGTGGCGGTGGAGCGGATGGAGACGCGGCCGGGGGTGAAGTTCCGGGCGGTGCGGCGGGAGGAGTCATGAACGTCCGGCTGGCGGCGCTGCGGGAGAACTGGAGGGACTACGGGCTGCGGGGCTGGTGGCGGCGGGCGGCGGCCGCGGCGGACGTTTACCGGGAGTTGTACTTCTACGTCTACGACATGACGGAGGAGCCGGGCGCGCCGGCGGCGCGGATCGCGCTGGAGATGGACACGCTGCGGGCGGAGGACCTGGCGGAGTACGCGGCGATGCGGCCGGGGTGGCCAACCCGATCAC
>CAYMTH010000979.1:1478-2043 GCA_964393235.1 uncultured Solibacteraceae bacterium
GGGGGGGGGGGGTGTGTTTGGGGGCGGGGCAGGGGGGGGGGATGGGGGGGTTGTGGTGGGCGATGGAGCGGGGGGACCGGGTGGAGTTCGTGCCGCGGACGGTGGGGACGGATCCGGGGGAGATCTACATCGCGGATACGCACACGGATCCGCGGTGGCGGGGCCTGGGGGTGAATACGGCGGTGGTGCGGTGGATGTGCCGCCACTATTACCGGCAGGGGCGGCGGCGGGCGGTGGCGGCGATGCTGCCGTACAACGCGGCGTCGCGGCGGGCGTTTGAGAAGGCCGGGTTCCGGCTGGCGTGGCGGAGCGGGTACTGGGGGAGGGGCAGCTGGCGGCGGCAGTTTGACCGGGAGGCGGGGAAGTGAGCGTTTACGAAACGCTGTCACCGTGGGTGCGGGAGCCGTGGTCGGGTCCGGCGTGGGCGGGGTATTTTTCGGCGACGGCGCTGGCGGGGGGGCGGTACGGGGGGAGGCGGGACGGGGGGCGATTGCGGGGGAGCGGGGAGCGGGCGGCGGTCGTGACGGCGGGGCGGTCCGGGTGGGTGGGGCCGTACTGGCGGGGG
>CAYMTH010000980.1:0-2038 GCA_964393235.1 uncultured Solibacteraceae bacterium
CGCGGCGAGGATCGGCAGGATGCGCGAAATGAAGCCCATCGGCACCCGCGGCGGAATGTCCGTTCCCTACACCTTCGTGCAGGACGGCGAATACGAGATCCAGGTTCTGCTCGCCCGCGACCTGACCGGCACCATCAGCGGCCTCCGCGACTCCCGCGAACATCAACTGCTGCTCCTCATCGACCGGCAGCCCGTCCACACCTTTTTGGTTTCGCGGGCGGCGCTCGGGGATCAGATCCTGAACGAGAAGGAGCTCAAGACCCGCATCCCGGTGAAGGGCGGTTCGCACCAGGTCGCGGTGACTTTCGTGAAAGAAGGCTCGTCGCTCGCGGACGCCACGCGCCAGCCGCCCGAGTCCCGCTTCAACGACCGGCGCTACCCGCGCACGGCCCCGGCCGTCGACCAGCTCGCGATCACCGGTCCGTTTTCCCCGCAGGGCGCGGGCGACACGCCCAGCCGGCGCCGGCTGTTCGTCTGCAAACCCGCGAACACTGCCGACGAAGACCGCTGCGCGGCGACCATCCTCTCCACTCTGATGCGCCGGGCTTACCGGCGGCCGGTGGCCGAGGCCGAGGTGAAAGAGCAGATGGCCTTTTACCGCAAAGGCCGCGCGCAGGGCGATTTCGACGCCGGCATCACGATGGCCGTCGCGGCCGTGCTGACCAACCCGAAGTTCCTGTTCCGCGTGGAAACCGATGCGCCGAAGGGCGGGGTCTATCGCATCAGCGATCTCGAGCTCGCCACGCGCCTCTCCTTCTTCCTGTGGAGCAGCATCCCGGACGACGAGCTGCTCGACGCGGCCGTGAAGGGTAAGCTCAGCCAGCCGGCCGAACTCGAGCGGCAGACCCGGCGGATGCTCGCCGACGGGCGGTCGCGGAACCTCGCCACCAACTTCGCCGGACAGTGGCTGCGGCTGCGCAACATCGACTCGGTGATCCCGAGCGGCAACCTGTTCCGCGACTTCGACGACAACCTGCGCCAGGCCTTCCGTAAAGAGACTGAGCTGTTCTTCGACAGCATCGTGCGCGAGGACCGCAGCATCCGCACCTTCCTCAAATCCGACTACACCTTCCTGAACGAGCGCCTCGCGAAGCACTACGGCATCCCCGGCATCTACGGGAGCCGCTTCCGCCGGGTGACGCTCGGGCCGGACAGCAAGCGCGGCGGGCTGCTGCGACAGGGGAGCATCCTTTCGGTCACCTCCTACGCCACGCGGACGTCGCCGGTGCTCCGCGGCGTGCTGGTGCTGAAGAACATCATCGGCGCGCCCCCGCCGGCGCCGCCGGCCGCCGTGCCGCCGCTCGACGAGAGTACGATGGCGGCCAATCTGCCGATGCGTCAGCGGCTGGCCGCGCACCGCAACAACGCCGTATGCGCGAGTTGCCACCGCACGATCGACCCGGTCGGCTTCGCGCTCGAGAACTACGACGCGATCGGCCGGTGGCGCAGCATTGAAGTGGAAGACCAGCCCGTCGACGCGACGGGCGCCATCCCCGGGGAACGGGAGTTCCAGGGCGTGGACGGCCTGGAAGAGGCGCTGCTGCGGCGCGCGGACCTTTTCGCCTCGACGCTGACCGAGAATCTGCTGACGTTCGCGCTCGGGCGGGGCGTCGAGAGCTACGACGCGCCCGCGGTGCGCAAGATCGTCTCCACCGCCGGGAGGAACGATTACCGCTTCTCATCGATTATTCTGGGAGTCGTGAACAGCGCGCCCTTCCAGATGCGGCGCGCCGAACCGGCCGCGACAGCGAAGAAATAGGGAGCCCCCATGACCTTCCTCACCAAAACGGCGATCCCCCGCCCCGCCCTGCTGCGGAGCGCGCAGACGCCGGCGAAGCCGGTGCGCCGGCTCGGGTTCGTTTTCATTCCGATGGGCTGCGATCAGGACCGCTGGACGCCGCCGGGCCCGACGGGCCAACTGGGCGAACTGTCGCCGATCCTCCAGCCGCTGGAGCCGGTGAAGAGCCACCTCTCGGTGGTCACCAATCTGCGGCTGCCGAACGCCTATCCGGGCACGCACGACACTTCCAATTCCGCG
>CAYMTH010000981.1:0-2036 GCA_964393235.1 uncultured Solibacteraceae bacterium
CTTTCTTCTACAACTACGGCGTCAACACCGTCATCCTCCGCAACCGCCTCCGCCGGGACGGCTACAACCCGCAAACCGACGCCGTCAACGACGCCCTCCAAGCCATCCGCCTCCTCCGCACCCACGCCGCCGCCTGGAACATCGACCCCGCCAAAATCGGCATCATGGGCTTCTCCGCCGGCGCCGAACTCTCCGCCCCCGCCGCCGTTCTCTTCCCCCAGTTCGACAAAGAAAACCCCGGCGTTTCCGCCCGCCCCGATTTCGTCGGCATCATCTACCCCGGCCCCTCGCCCTTCGCCCGCAACCGCCAGGCGCCCGAAGTGCCGCGCAACGCCCCGCCCGCCTTCATCGCCTCCCCCGGCCCCGGCGACCGCATCCACGCCATCTGGGCCATGGAATACTACAACGCCGTCCTCATGGCCGGCATTCCCAACAACGAAATGCACCTCTACGGCAACGGCCGCCACCCCGGCGACCCCCTACCCGACGGCTCCCGCATGTCCGGTGGCCTCACCGACCGTAACGGCATCCCCCTAGGCACCTGGCAGTACCGCTTCATCGACTGGTTCCGCGACCTCGGCTTCCTGCAAAAACCGGGCGTCGAAACCAAGGCCGCCAAAGATACCGCGTACTTCCTCACCCAGCCCCCGCCGCGCCCCTACGGCGGCCCCATGCCCGCCAAGCCCAAGCCCTAGCCCTAGCCGCCCGGGCTTTCTCGAATGATTACCACCGCCCTCGTCACCGGCGCCGCCGGCTTCATCGGCAGCCACCTCGTCGACCGCCTCCTCGCCGCCGGCGCCGCCGTCACCGGTCTCGACAACTTCGACCCCTTCTACCCGCCCGCCCGCAAACGCGCCAACCTCGCCGCCGCCCTCGCCCACCCGCGCTTCACCCTCGTCGAAGCCGACATCCTGCATCCTCCCTCTCTCCCCGGCCCCTTCGACGTCGTCTTCCATCTCGCCGCCCGCCCCGGCGTCCGGCCCTCGATCGCCGATCCCCACGCCTTCTACGCCACCAACCTCTCCGGCACTCAAAACGTCATCGACCTCGCCCGCCGCCTCGCCATCCCCCACATCGTCTTCGCCTCGTCCTCCTCCGTCTACGGCATCAACCCCGTCACCCCCTGGCGCGAGGACGCCGCCCTCCGCCCCATCAGCCCCTACGCCGTGTCCAAGGTCGCCGCCGAAGCCCTCGGCCACGCCGCCGCCCACCTCCACGGCCTCCGCTTCACCGCCCTCCGCCTCTTCAGCGTCTACGGCCCCCGCCAGCGCCCGGACCTCGCCATCCACAAGTTCGCCCGCCTCATCCTCGCCGGCCAACCCGTCCCAGTCTTCGGCGACGGCTCCGCCCGCCGCGACTACACCTACGTCGACGACATCGTCGACGGCCTCCTCGCCGCCGCCGCCTACCCCGGCGGGCTCTTCGAAGTCTTCAACCTCGGCACCCACCGCATGGTCTCGACCAACGAACTCCTCGCCGCGCTCGAACGCTGCCTCGGCCGCCCCGCGATTCGTCAAACGCTCCCGCCCCACCCCGGCGACGTCCCCGACACCTTCGCCGACCTCACCCGCGCCCGAGAGCATCTCCGCTACACCGCCGCCAAGCCCCTCGACGAAGGACTCCGCCGCTTCGCCGCCTGGCTCGCCGCCAACCCGGCCATCTAGCCCCTCACGGCCGCCACCACCGGTCCAAATCCCGCAGCAGCGACCGCACCACCTCCGGCCGCTTCCCCGCCAGATCCGTCTTCTCGCCCGGATCCGCCGCCAGGTCGTACAGCTCCACCGTCTTCCCCCAAACCGTCTGCGGCTGCCCCTCCCAGATCGGCACCGCCAGGTTCGGCTCATACGGCGCGATCAGCTTCCAGTTCCCCTTCACCATCCATCGGTACTTCACGTTCGCCGCCGGCCGCGCGATGTCCACCGACGTGTGCGCGAACGTCGCCCCGTACGCCGCCCGCCCCTTCGGCGCGCCGTTAAGCAGGTTCGCCCCCGTCCACTCCGCCGGCGCCTTCCGCCCCGCCGCCGCCAGCACTGTCG
>CAYMTH010000982.1:0-2034 GCA_964393235.1 uncultured Solibacteraceae bacterium
CGTCGCCACGAATGTCGATGTCGCCGTGCAGATAGTCGAGCGCGGCCGAGTAGGGATCTTTATCGAAGAACGCCGAGAGCCGGGCCGGAGAAGCGGCCACGATGCGGAAGTCGTTGGTACGGACGACGGTTTCGCCGGGCGAGAAAGCGGTGGGCATGGGTCGCTCCTTTCCGCGGCGGCGCCGCGAATCAATGGAGATCGGAGAAATCGCTGCTCAATGCGTCCACCTTCTTCTGGAAGGCGGCGCCGTTGCCGTAGGGCGCAAAGAAGCGGTACCGGCCATGTGGATGGAGCACTGGCCGCGCATGCTGAATCGGGCACCAGCGCTGCTCGGTCCGGCCGGCGATCTCGGCCACGTAACCGATCAGTCCGTTGGCGTAGGAACAGTACAGGCAGTTCAACTTCTGAAGCGGAGTCAGATAAGGGAGGAGGGCGCGGTCGAGGACGAAAAAATCGCCTCGCCGCGCCCTCGGAATCCCAAATATGGGGAAGCAGATGGTCTGGTAGATTTCGATACAAAGATCAAGCAGAGCGAACGGCACAAGGCAGAGGTAGATCAAAATTGTCGAAAATGCGACAAGCGGCCGCGGGCGCCGGATATAGTCCCACAATGGCGTTCTGTACACCATCGCCGCCCGCTCGCGACGACGCCGCAGTTCCCTGACTCGGGAGTGTGGCGGGGCGGCGGTGGGAGTGGTTGTGCTCATTCGGTCCACCTTCTCTACTGCAATCCGGGGGCCACGGTTTTTCCCGCCTCCGGCGCCGCGCGGGGCCGAAAAGTGGGTCACCCTGCGCACCCGCTGGGTGTGCGCGCGCACTTTTCCGTCCTAATCCCGCGCCGCGCCGTGGCCTTGGAAATGCATAGCGAACGGTATGCCGATCGCAGTCATCCCCCCGCTCCCCATCCAGGGCGATCTCGAACTGCCCGCCAACGCCGAGGCCGTCATCCTCTTCGCCCACGGCAGCGGCAGCAGCCGTTTCAGCCGCCGCAACCTGTTCGTCGCCGAACGCCTCCGCGACGGCAAGCTCGGCACGCTGCTGATCGACCTGTTGACGCCCAACGAAGACGCCGTCTACGAGACCCGTTTCAACATCCCCCTGCTCACCACGCGCGTCCTCCAGGCCGCCGAATGGCTCCGCCACCGGCCCGATACCGCGGACCTGCCCATCGGCTACTTCGGCGCCTCCACCGGCGCCGCCGCCGCGCTGGTCGCCGCGGCCGAGCGCCCCGACCTCGTCTACTCCGTCGTCTCCCGCGGCGGCCGTCCCGATCTCGCCGGCGACGCGCTCCGCCGCGTCCACGCCCCCGCGCTCCTCATCGTCGGCAAGCTCGACGAACAGGTCCTCGAACTCAATCAGGACGCGCTCACCCAGCTCAACCACTGGAGCCGCCTCGCCATCGTCCCGCACGCCACCCACCTGTTCGAAGAACCCGGGACGCTCGAAGAGGTCGCCGTACTCGCGCTCGACTGGTTCCGCCACACGCTGCATCACCCGTGAGGCAGGCTGCGGCGGAACTCGATCTTTTCCGCCATCAGCAGCAGCGTCGCCGGCACGATCAGCGCCGCGCCCGGCAGCCATGTGACGTACGGCATCAGGTGAATCGCGCACAGGCCCACGTAAATCAGACCGCACGCGACGGCGATCTTCGCACCGGTATGTTCCCGATGCCAGGCGTAGGTGAGGCCCAGCGCCCCGGTCACGACCAGCAGCGGCAGCACCCGCTCCAGCCACCCGGACTGCCGGAAATCGAGCAGCCCGCGGTACCCGAAGCGGTCGGTGAGAACGTCGATCGCCACGACCAGCGCCAGCAGCGTCCCGGTCGCGCGGCCCGTCCAGCGGAGAAAGGGGATGAGTGACATAACGCGCTCCGCCCTTCGGCGCTGCACGTTAATGACCAGTGGCGTAGGGGACCGTCAACGCGCCCAGTGTGCGACGCCCCACGCGCCGCGCCGCCCGCAGCAGCCGCAGAAAGACGTGCGCGGTGATCAGTGCGTCGCCGCCTGCCGTGTGCCGGTCGTGCGGGGGGATGCT
>CAYMTH010000983.1:0-554 GCA_964393235.1 uncultured Solibacteraceae bacterium
CGCAACCCTTCGCGCGCGCCCCGCATCCAATCGAGCAGGGAGACTTACTACCATGTGGACCCGTTTGGCCCCTCGCAACGTCGGCATCCTCGCCAAAACGAGCGACCTGACGCCCGCCATCCGCGCCTTCCTCTCGCCCGTCGCCGCCATGGCCCTCGCCCTCGGCCTCTGGGCTCTCGCCGCGCAGGCGGCCATCGCCTCGAACTTTCCCATCGACACCGGCGCCCTCGCCGACTGGCGCGTCTGGTTCCTCATCGCCGCCGGACTCGAATTTGCCGCCCGCCGCCGCTAGCGTTCGTGCTTAACTAAAATTCAGATGGGCTCAGCATTTCGCAACCCTTCCTTCGGCGGCTCCTCGTCGGGCGTTCTCCCCACGGGCGTCAAGTTGCTGCTTATCAGCAACACCGCCATCTTCCTGCTGCAGTTCATCCTCTACCACTTCGCCGGCATCCCGCTGAACTTCCTCAAGCTCATCCCGGCGCAGACCGTTTCGGGCTATATCTGGCAGCCGCTCTCCTACATGTTCCTCCACGATGTGCACGGCGCCACGCACA
>CAYMTH010000983.1:583-2032 GCA_964393235.1 uncultured Solibacteraceae bacterium
GCTCTTTTTCACCGGGCCCATGCTCGAAATGCACTGGGGCACACCGCGGTTCCTGAAATACTACTTCCTGTGCGGCATCGGCGCCGGGCTCTGCGTTATCATTGCGAGCTTCCTGGTCGGCGCGTCCGGCACCGCCACCCTCGGCGCTTCCGGCGCGCTGTTCGGCATCCTCGTCGCCTACGGCGTCCTCTTCCCCGACGTCCTCTTCTTCGGCGTCATCAAAGCCAAGTGGTTCGTCACCATCATCGGCGCCATCAACCTCATCGACGTTATCGCCAGCCGCAACGCCGGCGTCAGCCATGTCGCCCACCTCGGCGGCATGCTCATCGGCTTCCTGCTCATCCGCTTCGGCTTCCTCGGCCGCATCTCCTCCCGCGGTTTCGACCCCTTCGCCTGGGCTAACACCCAGTACAAGAACTGGAAACTCGCCCGCGCGCGCAAGAAGTTCGAAGTTTACATGCGCAACCAGTCCCGGCACTAGCCCGCGCGGTGTCTATACCGCCATGAACATCTTCGCCCGCGCCGCCGCCAGTGAACACCTGCGCCCGAAGCGCCGTGTTGACTCCCTCGCCGCCATCGCCACCGCCGCCCCATTCGCCGGGCTGTTCGGCACCTGCATCGGCATCGTGAGCACGTTCCGCGGCACCAGCGGCAATCGCGACTCCATAATGGCCGCCATCTGCATCTCCCTCGCCGAAGCCCTCATCCCCACCGCCGCCGGCCTCGCCATCGGCCTCGCCGCCCTCTCCTTCCACCGCGTCCTCACCGCCCAGCACGCCCGCCTCGCTATCCCCGCAGCAGCCGCACCGCCTCCGCCAGGGCGCCGTTAAACCGTCCCAGCACCTTCACCAACTCCCGCGACTGCGCCACCGCCTCGTCGAACCGACCCAGTTCGATTGCCTCCCGCACCCCCGGCAGCGTCTTCGCCCCGTACCCCGTATACTGCCCCGGCGCCGACATCGCGCTCTTGTACCACGGCCGCCCCGGCAACCCCTCCGGCAACGCCAGCGCCCGCTCGGTCATGTACACCGCCCGCGCCGCCGCCACGCTCCCCTTCGACGCCACGAACGCCTTCTCATAAGCCACCGCCAACTCCCGCATCCGCCCCAACTCCCCGTCGAGCGAAGCCAGCTCCCCGCGCCGCTCCCCCGCCAGCCCCTGCACCTCTTTCCAGTACGTCCCCACCGCCTCCGCCATCCTCCCGAACTCGAACGGCGGCACCGTCGCCTCCGCCATCCGCGCCATCGCCACCGCCATGTACTGCGCCAGCATCTTCCCGTGCGCGAACGTCCCGTCGGAGAACTTCTTGTACCACCGCACCGAATCGAAAATCGAGTGGTAGATCCCCCCCTGGTCCTCCCCGCCGAAGCCCAGATTCGCCCCCGCGATCCCGGCGTGGTGCACGAACCCCACATAGTCCGACCCCGACCCCAACGGCCCCAGCCGCCC
>CAYMTH010000984.1:0-422 GCA_964393235.1 uncultured Solibacteraceae bacterium
GACGAAGCGAACTCGCCCGGCATCTTCCTCCGCCGCGGCGCCCGCGCGACGATCAACAACACGGTGGTGTCGAACTTCTACTCCGGCGCCTTCGAAGTGACGGACGCCAACACCCAGGCGCAGATGAACGCGGGCAACATCAAGCTCGACGGCCTCCTCGTCTGGAACAACAACAAAGGCGCCAACGGCGCCAACACGGTTGCCGGCCAGATCCCCCACGCCGCCACCCAGACCTGGGCCGCGGCGAACGTGAAGAACCTCGCCCCCGCCGACCCGAACCTGGTCCGCCCCTTCGACTACTCCGACCCGGACTTCCGCGGCCGTTTCGCCTCTCCGCTCTTCCGCGCCGGCTGGGTCTCGGCCCCCGACGACGGCTTCTTCGACCAGACCGCCACCTTCACCGGCGGCATCGGCGACGAAGA
>CAYMTH010000984.1:432-2030 GCA_964393235.1 uncultured Solibacteraceae bacterium
CCCCCCCGTCGGGGACATGCTTCAGCGTGTCCCCGCGCGAAAACCCCGCCCCTTCCCCCGCACAACCACCGCCCCCCGGGCACCCCCCAACCCTCACCCCGACATGGCCCATCTCCTCCGCATGCAGCGCGCCTGCGACGACGCCCAGACTTGACACCCTTGCTAAAATGAAATTGAGGGGAGCTATCGCGGCTCCCCTCAACTTTTTGATAACGCAACCAAACCAAGAAACAAACCAAGGTTCAAACCAACGGAACAAACCAACCATCCGTTGAAATCAAAGGACTTACGGCACGGAAACGCGATACTTTAATCCGTCGCCCACCCACCCGTCGTTGAACGCGAACAGCCGCGTCATATACAGCGCGATCTCCCGCGTCTCCCGGTCCTCGTGCGCATAGAAGTTCGAGAGCGTCAGGATCTCGTCCTCCCCCTCCTTCCGGTCGTCGATCGTCCGCACGCTCGACCGCACCAGCAGCCCGCTCCCCCGGTCCACCTCCCCGATCACGAACGGATACCGCGGCCGGTTGCCCTTCGGGTTCCCCGGCGTGATATTCCCCAGCCAGTACAGCCGCCCGTTCGAGTGCGGCAGCAGCAGCGAACACGCCGACGGCGAATAGAAGTTCGCCCCGTCGCCGTAAGTCCACGGCCGCGCCGGCGGGAACGTATGCCCCCTGTCGGTCGAAATCGAATACCACTTGTACCCCGGCAGCTTCGTATTCCGGTCGTTCGACCCCCGCAGCACCATCAGCACCCGCTTCCGGTCCAGGAACGCGATCGTCGGCTCCACCATCCCCCGCGTCGTCACCGCCGGGTCCCCCGCCACCAGGTTCGACATCGTCCACTCCAGGTCGCCGCCCTTCCACCGCCCGATCGCCACCGCCGCGTCCGACCACGTGTACCCGCCCCCCGGGTTGTACAACTTCCCGTCCCGCGCCGGAAAGATCTCCAGCGGCACCAGCACCTCCCCGTTCGGCGCCGTCACCGGCATCGACCCGTGGTCGCCCAGCATGAACCCGTTCCGCCCCAGCTCACACCCCGGAATCGGCCGCCGCGCGTCGAACCCCGGGCCTTTATGAATCATCTGCCGCGCCGGCCCGCCGTCGATCGAGTAATAAACCCCGTAGTTCCTCAGCCCCTCCAGCGGATCGTCCGTCGGCAGCACCGCCTCCATCCAGAACTCGAGCAGCCGGCCCGTCCGCCGGTCCACATACCCCGCCCGCGGATGCTTCCGCCACGTCCCCCCGGCCCGCTTCTCCCCCGTCTTCGACTCCACCGGCGCCGACCACGTCCGCCCGTTATCCCCCGACGTCCGCCGGTACACCGTGTCGATCGTGTCCGACCGCGACCACCGCTGCTCCAGCGAGACCATCTCCCCGCCCTTCGCCCGCGAATAGTAGGCGACCGCCATCACCGCCTTCCCCTTCCCCGGGGACGGCACAAACACCGCGGGCTGCCCCGCGGCAGCCAGCGAAGAGAGCAGAAAGGTACGCCGTAGCATCGAACCAGTCTACGTCTCCGACGCGTGCCGGATGTAGTCCTCCGGCGTCCGCGTGAACGTCGTCCCCTCCAGTGCCTCCAAGGCGACGATCCGGTCC
>CAYMTH010000985.1:0-2028 GCA_964393235.1 uncultured Solibacteraceae bacterium
TGTGACGGTGGCCGGGCTGGGCGGGGACCCGGTGTTCACGCAGCGGTTCGACGGCCTGGCGAAGGAGATGGACAAGCTGGTCCGCACGACGCCGGACGCTAAGGTGACGACGCTGGTGGGCGGCGAGGCCGTGAAGGCGAAGATCCAGGCGGCGCTGGCCGAGGCGGCGAAGAACGGGAAGCCGGAAGACACGCTGGTGGTGACGCTGATCGGGCACGGGAACTTCGACGGGCAGGATTACAAGTTCAACATCGCGGGCGCGGACCTGACGGCGGTGGAGCTGGCCGAGTGGATGGACCGGGTGCCGGCGCAGAAGCAGGCGCTCGTCAACACGACTTCGTGTTCGGGGGCGGCGATCGACATGCTGCGGCGGGAGAACCGGGTGATCGTCACGGCGACGAAATCGGCGACCGAGCGGCTGGCGACGCAGTTTGCGCGGTTCTGGGTGGAGGCGATGCGGAACCCGGAGGCGGATACGGACAAGAACGAAGTGGTCAGCGTGCTGGAGGCGTACCGGTTCGCGGACAAGAAGACGGTGGGGTTCTACGAGTCGCAGAAGCGGCTGGCGACCGAGCACGCGATGC
The DNA here is from genome assembly GCA_964393235.1 of uncultured Solibacteraceae bacterium. Lineage (GTDB taxonomy): Bacteria > Acidobacteriota > Terriglobia > Bryobacterales > Bryobacteraceae. The sequence goes on from CAYMTH010000985.1 coordinate 585, forward strand.
TGGAGGACACGGGGAAGGGGAGCGGGGTGCGGGCGCCGGGGCCGGACAACGGGCACGGGTTGCTGGCCGGACAGACGCCGCTGGTGCGGTTCGGACAGTTGCAGCAGGCGGCGAAGTCGCCGGAGAAGCAGGCGCTGTTGAAGAAGCGCGAAGAGATCGAAGCGAAGATCGAGAAGCTGAAGTATGAGAAGGCGGCGATTTCGGTAGCCGATTACCGGAAGCAGTTGGGCGTGCTGCTGCTCGAGTTAGCGAAGGTGCAGGAGGAGATCGACCGGTGAAGTGGCTGTATGTGCTGGCGATTTCGACGATAGCCGCGACGGCGGCGACTTTGCCCGAGTGCCGGGAGCATAAGCGGCGCGGGCGACTGGCCGAGGCGAAGGCGTGCTGGACGGCGCTGGCGCAAGGGCGCGACGCGGCGCAGCAGGCCGAGGCGTATTGGGCGCTGGGGGATTACAACACAGCGAACGAGCGGTTCCGGAGCGCGGTGGCGGCGAACCCGAAGGACCCGGGCGTGCGGGTGCGTTGGGGGCGGATGTTCTACGAGCGCGGGCAGAAGAAGGACGCCGCGCAGTTGTACGAAGAGGCGCTGGAGCTGGCGCCGGACTTTCCGCCGGCGCTGGTGGGCACGGCGTATCTGGCCTCGGCGGGGTTCGAGAGCAAGGCCGTCGAACTGGCGGAAAAGGCGCTTGAAAAAGACCCGAAGCTGTTTGAGGCGCGGGAGATGCTGGCGCGGTTTGCGCTGGAAGAGTACGACGAGAAGCGGGCGATCGAGCAGGCCGACAAGGCGCTGGCGATCTCGCCCGAGGCGCTGGACGCGCTGGTCGTGCGGGCGACGGTGGAGTGGCTGAACGACCGGCCGGGTACGGAGTGGATCGCGAAGCTCGAGAAGATCAACCCGAACTACGGAGAAGGCTACGCCATGGCGGCCGGGATCTTCATCATCAACCGGCGGTATGAGGAGGGCATCAAGCTCTACCGGACGTCGCTCGAGAAGACGCCGGACCTGCTGCCGGCGAAGGCGGAGCTGGGCGTGAACCTTATGCGGTTGGGCGAGGAGGCCGAGGCGCGGCAGTTGCTCGAGGCCTGCTACAACGCCAACTGGCGGACGGCGCCGGTGACGAACACGCTGACGCTCATGGACTCGTACAAGAACTTCGTGACGTTTAAGAAAGGCCTGCTGATTCTGCGGGTGCACAAGAAAGAGGCAGACCTGCTGCGGCCGTATTTCGAGGCGGAGCTGGAGCGGGCGTCGACGGTGTTTGAGAAGAAATATCAGCTGAAGCTGACGCGGCCGGTGCAGTTGGAGGTCTATCCGGACCACGAGGATTTCGCGGTGCGCACGATGGGTCTGCCGGGGTTGGGGGCGCTGGGCGTGACGTTCGGGAACATAGTCGCGATGGACTCGCCGTCGGGGCGGAAGCCGGGTTCGTTTCACTGGGCGTCG
>CAYMTH010000986.1:0-2026 GCA_964393235.1 uncultured Solibacteraceae bacterium
CCTGGCAACTCCGCGTCGACATGCAGCTCTTCCTCCCGCAGACCCGCGAGATCACTCCCGGCGCCGCCCCCGTCGAATGGCAGCTCGAACCCGCGCCCGTCGACGCCCGCGCGCAGGCCGCTCCGCCCCCTCCCCCGGCCGCGAAGCCCGAACCGCCCAAGCCCCAGCCCGCCAAACCCGCCGACCCCGAACTCGCCCAGCGCGCCGCCGACGGCCTCGTCATCAACGGCTCGGTCAACAACGCCCTCTCCAGTCCCTTCGCCCAACTCCCCGCCTTCGGCAACAACCGCCGCGGCCCCGCGTCGCTCTATAACGCCAGCCTCGGCCTCATCCTCAACCACAACGCCCTCGACGCCCGCGCCTTCTCCGTCACCGGCCAGAATACCCCCAAGCCCGACTACACCCGCGCCCAGGGCCTCTTCGCCTTCGACGGCCCCATCACCCGCCGCCGCGGTCCCCAGTTCACCGTCAACTACCAGTGGACCCGCAACACCAACGCCACCGTCCAGTCCGCCCTCGTCCCCACCGCCGCCGAACGCGCCGGCGACTTCTCCGCCGCGCCCGTCAAACCCGTCGACCCCGCCTCCGCCCAACCCTTCCCCAACGCCCAGATCCCCGCCTCCCGCCTCTCCCCGCAGGCCCGCGTGCTGCTCGAGCTCTTCCCCCCGCCCAACTTCGCCGGCAGCTCCCGCTACAACTTCCAGACCCCCATCGTCACCGGCCTCCATCAGGACCACCTCCAGACCCGCCTCAACAAACAGCGCCGCAAGAATTTCTACTCCGGCCACTTTAATCTCCAGTCCACCCGCACCTCGAACCCCAGTATTTACGGCCTTCTCGACACCTACCGCGCCCTCGGCCTCAACACCGGCGCGCAGTACCGCCGATCCCTGCATCCCCGCCTCTTCCTTACCCTCGGCATCCAGTTCTCCCGCCAGCGCGACGAACTCACCCCCTTCTTCGCCAACCGCCGCAACGTCTCCGCCGACGCCGGCATCGCCGGCAACAATCAGGAAGCCGCCAACTGGGGCCCGCCCGCGCTGACCTTCGCCTCCGGCGTCACGAACCTCACCAACCCGCAGTACAACCTGACCCGCAACCAGACCGCCGCCTACACCGCCGACGGCTTCTACAACCGCGGTTCCCACAACCTCACCTTCGGCGCCGCCCACCGCCGCCAGCAGTTCAACGTCCTCTCGCAGCAGGATGCCCGCGGCGCCTTCGCCTTCACCGGCGCCGCCGCCGTCAACGACCTTGCCGGCTTCCTCCTCGGCATCCCCGACGCCTCCTCCATCGCCTACGGCAACGCCGATAAATACCTCCGCGCCACCATCCACGAGGCCTTCCTCAACGACGACTGGCGCGTCAACCCCGGCCTCACCATCAACTACGGCCTCCGCTACGACTACTGGTCCCCCGTCGAAGAAAAGTACGGCCGCCTGGTCAACATCGGCGCGCCCGCCCGCCTGAACCCCGACCGCAACAACTGGTCCCCGCGCCTCGGCTTCTCCTGGCGCCCCCTCCCCGCGAACTCGCTCCTCTTCCGCGGCGGCTACGGCCTCTACTACGACACTTCGATCTATCAGCCCATCGCCCTCCGCATGGCCCAGCAGGCGCCGCTCTCGAAATCCATCCGCGTCGACAACACGCCGCAAACGCCGCTCACCCTCGCCGCTGGCTTCCCGCCCGCCGCCTCCTCCCCCGTCTTCGCCGCCGACCCGAACCTCCGCGTCGGCTACGCGCAGACCTGGCTGCTCTCGCTGCAAAAGGATCTCCCCGCCGCGCTGCAAATGATCGCCACCTACTCCGGCTCCAAAGGCACGCGCGCGCTGCAGCAGGTCCTCCCTTTCACCACGCCCGACGGCGCCCTCCCTGGCGGCGGCTACTCGTATCTCCTCTCCAACGGCAACTCCACCCGCCACGCCGGCCGCCTCCAACTCCGCCGCCGCCTCCGCCGCGGCCTCGCCGCCGAGCTCTCCTACCCCTGGGCCCAGGCCATCGACCACGCCACCCCCGGCGGCCGCAA
>CAYMTH010000987.1:0-2018 GCA_964393235.1 uncultured Solibacteraceae bacterium
CCTGCGCCGGAAGCCACGTCTGAATGTACTGCGCCTTCACCTCCTCGGGCGACACCTCGACCAGAATATAGCCGGTGCCGCCCAATACGGTCCCCGTCGTGTACGAGTAGTCGATGCCGCGGTTCCCGAGATTGAAGTTTCGCGCGCTCGGCTGCGGCCCTTCCTGGTACAACACTCCGTCCAGATCCTGCTTTGCGTACAAATGGTCATGCCCGTGGAAAAACGCCGTCACCCCGTTGGCCACCAGTAACTGGTGAATCGGCATCGGCCAACCCGGCCGCGCCCGGTCGAATCCCCACGTGTCGTCCAGATTGTACCCGCCCCATTCCAGATACTTCGCCGTCTCGATGCCGCCCCGCATCGGCCCGTTCAGATCCCTCCCGCCGATCAGATTGTGCGCGAAGACGAACTTGAACGTCGCCGTGCTCTTCTCCAGCGTCTGCTTCAACCAGTCGTATTGCGCCCGCCCGAGCGTCAGGCTCCAGTCCCCGCTCTGCTCCGGCGCCACCGGCCGGTTCCAGTAAGGATCGAGGATCACGAACAGCGCGTCGCCCCACTCAAATGCGTAGTAGGCCTCCCGTACGCCGACAAACGGCTCCACCCGGCTGTCCCCGGTAAAGAACCCGTCCGCGGATGGGTTCGGATAGTACTTCTTCCGCCAGATCGTGTCCCATACCGCCACGTTGTTCGCCGTTCCGTTCAGGTTCCGGCCCCACTCGCCCTCATGATTGCCCAGCGAGAGAAACAGCGGCACCGAATGCCCCACCTGGTCGTAAAAAGTCCGCATCAGCCGCACCCGGTCGATCACCGCCTTCTCCGTCAACGGCTGCTGCTTGTCGGACATGAACGTATCGCCGAGATCGATCAGAAAGTCCGGCGCCGCGCCCAGTTGGTTCGCCAGCGTCAGCCGGTACACGTTCGCGTCCGAGTTCTCGTCCATATGCGGATCGAACTGCAGCGCGAAGCGGAACGTCGACCCGCGCGGCCGCTGCGTGCGAAACGTCCGCTCCGGCCCCTCCGCGTAAGCCCCCGCGCCCGGCGCCCGGTACCGCAGGCGGTAGTAGTAGCGCGTGTCCGGCCGCAGTTTGTCGATGAGGGTATGGACCGGCGTCTCGCCCGTCGCCGTCGCCGCGGCCGTCCGCTCCGCATAACTTCCCGCCGCGGTGCCATATTCAAAGTAGAACTCCACCGGCTCGGCGGGGGCGAGGTTCACCGTCACGGACGTGTTCGTCACCCGCCCCAGTAACTCGCGGCCATAGAAAGCGGGCTGCGCGGCCAGCGCAAGGACGCTCAGCAAAAGAATCGAAATCGTTTTCATTGGAGACTCACCGTCGTAACATTCGCGCTGCGCCCCTCCACCGAAACGACGACGCCGGACTCCCCGGACACCGCCAGCGTGGTCGGAACGCGGACATTCAATTGATCCAGGCCGGGATACACCGGATGAGGTCCCGCGTAGAGCACCTCGCCCCGGACGCCGGCCACATAAACCACCACATCGGATACCGCCCGCCGCCCGCGGAATCCGGTGCCATAGAAGGTCAAAACCAACTGCTCCCCCGCCGCGCCCGGATCGAGCGGTGCGGCCACGCAACCGCCCGCCGGACAACGAAACACCGCCTGCGGCAACTGCTCGCCATTCGCCCGAACCGTCAATGCCGTCGCCGCCGCCACGCCGAACCCGGTCGCGTTCGCGGAAAACAGACCCGGCGCAACCGTTGCCACCGGCACGGTACCCGCCGCCACAACGGTCCCCGCCCGCAGCACCTCCACCTTCGCCGGCCCAGCCGCCGTCTCAGCCGGCACCACGAAACTCAACTGGTTCGCCGTCCCCGCCACCGGCGTCACCGTACGCGTCCGGCCGGCGCTGTCGGTAACCGCCACCGTCACGGCGGAGGTCGGCAGATTTGCCCCGAACGCCGTGGCCAGCGAATCCGGCGCCACCGCCGCCTGGCTGTAGGACGCCGCCGACACGACCGCCAGCGCAGGCCCCGCGCTGCTGCCCTTGAAAAACGTGT
>CAYMTH010000988.1:0-2014 GCA_964393235.1 uncultured Solibacteraceae bacterium
TGGACGCGGGTGGCGGCTTCTTCAACCTGGCGGCGTTCACGCTGCCCCCGGCGAGCCGCTACGGCAATGCCGGGCGCAACACGATCACCGGCCCGGCGCTGCTCGCGATGAACGGGTCGGTCGGGCGGGGCTTCCGCGTCGGGGACAACCGCCGGCGGCTGGAACTGCGCCTGGAAGCGCAGAATTTGACCAATAACGTGTCATTTACGACGCTGGGAACGGTCGTAAATGCGTCGAACTACGGCCTGCCGCTCGGCGCCGCGCCGATGCGCACCGTGCAGGCGATCGCGAGGTTCCGGTTCTGATGATACGTACCCTTCCCGCCCTGGTCCTACTCGCGGCGCTGACCGCGCAGGAGCTGAAGTTCGAGGCCAGTTCGCAGCTCGTGGTCGTCAACGTTACCGTCAAAGGCCGCGACGGTCGCGCCGTTAACGGATTGACCCGCAACGACTTCCGCGTCTTCGAAGACGGGAAGCCGGTGACCCTTTCCGTCTTCGAGCACCAGCAACTCACCCGCGAGGTCCTGCCCGCGATCCCGATCCCCGCCCCGGCGCCCCTGCCCCCGGTCGCCGAAGAAGAGGCGCCCGCCCCGAAACCCGAGTATCGGGACAAACGGCTGCTGGTGCTGTTCTTCGACTTCTCGAGCCTCCCGCAGCTCGATCAGATCCGCGCGAAGGAGGCGGCGGCCGAGTTCCTGGCCAAGCGCGTCACCAGCTCGGATCTCATTGCGCTGTATACGTTTAGCGGCCGATTGAAGAAGGCGGTCGACTTCACCGGGGACCGGGAACTGCTGTTGCGAACGGTACAGAGCTTCGGGGCGGCCAGCAGCGTCGAGGCGGAAGCGGCGATCGCGGAAGTGGTTGAAAACGAAGAGGATGAGGCTGCGGCGGCGGTGGCCGACGAGACTGAGTTCGCGATCTTTAACACGGACCGTAAGTTGGGGGCATTAGAGGATTTAGCGAAGGAACTGGCGGCGATTCCGGAGAAAAAGGCGGTGATCTACTTCTCGAGCGGGGTCGGGAAGAACGGGATGGACAACCAGAGCCAGTTGCAGTCGGCGGTGAACATGGCGGTGCGGTCCGGGGTATCGATCTATCCGATTGATGTACGGGGACTTATCGCGATGGCGCCGGCGGACGGGGCGGCCCAGGCGTCGCCGCGCGGGACGGGGGTTTTCTCCGGGGCGCAGCAGCGGCAGACGCGGGAACGGGTGAATGACCAGCAGGAAACGCTGTTTACGCTGGCCGCGGACACGGGCGGGAAGGCGCTGCTGGACTCAAATGACCTCGTTTTTGGCATCGAAAACGCACAAAAAGACCTCGAAAGTTACTATACTTTGGCCTATTACGCGCCCAATTCGAGCCGGGACGGGCGGTTCCGGAGGATCCGGGGGGAGGTGGCGGGGCGGAAGGACCTGAAGCTCGACTACCGTCCGGGGTACTACGCGGACAAGGTCTGGACGCAGTTTGACTCCTCCGACAAGGAACGGCAGCTGTCGGAAGCGATGGGGCTGGGCAACCCGGTGACGGAGCTGCCGCTGGCGGTGGAAATGCTCTATTTCCGATTGGAAAAGGGGCGATATTACGTTCCAATCGCGATCAAGATTCCGGGATCGAAGATCGAGGTGAAGTCCGGAAAAACGGATCTCGACTTTCTGGGAAATGTCCGGGACGGCAAGGGACGGACGGTAGCGTCGTTGCGGGACGCGATCAAGATCAAGCTGCCGGAGGGGGCGGCGGAGAAGCTGGCGCAGCGCTCGCTTCTGTACGACGCGGCGTTTCAGCTGGCGCCGGGCGAGTACCGGTTGAAGGTGCTGGCGCGGGAGAATCAGACAGGGAAGCTGGGCACGTTCGAGGCGAAGTTCACGGTGCCGGATCTGGACCAGGGCGGGGCGGCGGCGGTGAGCAGCCTGGTGGTGAGCGCGGGGCGGGAGCCGCTGGCGGCGGCGGTGGGGCGGGCCGGGAAGGTGCAGAAAAAAGGAGGTTTGAATCCTCTAGTCCGCGACGGGAAGAAG
>CAYMTH010000989.1:0-1994 GCA_964393235.1 uncultured Solibacteraceae bacterium
CGTTCAAGGCATGGGGCAAGGATTCGCCGACCACCGACCTTGCCGCCGTGCTCTACGCCGTGCGCAACGACGAGAAGGCCTTCACCCTCTCCGAACCCGTCGGCCGCATCCGGCAGCTGATGCTCAACCCGGCCGAGAAGGATCGCCTGCTGGCCACCTACATCGAACTCGCCACCGCCAAGCCGGTGCCGCGCCAGCCGCGTTTCCGCCGGCCCGTCGAGGAGCAGAAGCCGGACCCGGCCAAGCCCGCCCCGGCGAAGCCGTAACACCATGGAACACCGGCGCCAGCCTCCGGGTTATATGACCGAGGACCTCGAGCCCCGCGTCACCGGCGGCCCGCCCCGCTACACCTCGCAAACCGGGGGACCGGTCACCTACGTCGCCGTCACCGCCGGCCGGGTGATCGGGTTCCTCTACGCCAACGATGCCGATGACGCGGCCGGATGGGTGCCCCGCGCCGGCGCCAGCCCGGAAGAGCAGAACCTTGCCGCGGCGTGGATCGTGCGTCTTCGCGACGCCAAGGCCCGCGGCCTCGCGCCCACGGCCGCGCTCGCCGAAATCCGCGGCGCGGCGAACGGGCAATCCGCGATTTCCGCGGACGCACCGCGCACCGCGCCGGACCTCGACGCCCTGCGCGCTATTGCTAACGAATCCGCGCGTTCTTAGAGAGAAACGTGACGCGCTGGTCGGCCTTCTCCCGCGCAAACGGCGAGTAGAAGTACGACAGCACCGCCTTGATCTCCGTGGTCGCCCCGGCTGGCGCGTCGAAATAGAAAACCTCCTGGCGCGTCTCGTCCGGCGCCAGGCGGGAATCGAGCACCACGCCGGCCGCCTTGAGGAACACGAAGTGCTCCTTCTCCAGCACCTTTCCGGACGCGTCCTTCACCGCGCGAGAGTAGATCTTTTTCGCGCGGGACTCCTTGCCGTCCGACGACCGCGCGATGACGTCCAGGATCAACTGCCGCAGCGGCGAACCCGTCGGGATCGCGTGCCCGGCGCCGACGTTGGTCAGTTCCACCGTCACCTTGGCCCGGCCGCCTTCGCGCGCCACGTCGAGCCGCATCTTCAGTGCCCGGTTCAATTGGGTCACCGACCGGCTGCCGGCCATCCGGTGAATGTTGATGTTCGTCGTCGGCTCCCGCTCAAACCGCGCGTCGGCGACGTTGCCGGCCACCGCCGCCATGTGGCAGGACTGGCAGTTCTTCCCCTCCTTCCCGTAACGGCTTGCCTTCCATTCCGAGTAGGTCGTCAGCACGGCGAGTCCCTGCGCATTCCTGTGCTCGTGGCACGGAGCGCAAACCGACGCCGTCACGTGAACCGGAGAATACACCGTGGGATGGGCGCCGGAAACGACGTCCTTCAGCGGGCCGCTCTTCGCCAGACTGTATTCGACTTTCGCCCGCGGACTCGAATTCTCGACATCGACCGAACGGACCGAGTGGCAGTAATCGCAGGTCACCCCTTCCCAACTCACCTTCCGGTCCAGTCCGCTGTCGCCGGTCTGCAACGCGAGCGGCGCGTGGCAACCCAAACACCCCGCGCGGACCGACGGGCCCGCCTCACGCTCCGCCGCGGCCATCGCGTCCTGGAACAGGCGCGACTCCATCGACCGCGCGTGCGCCGATTCCTTCCACGACTCCACAATCGACAAATGGCACTGCCCGCAAACCTCCGCGCTGCTGATCGGCCGCAGCGCCTGCGCGATCGCCGGCGCGCACGCCGCCAACCACATTCCCGCGACAAGTCGAATTCTCTTCTCACTCATGACACCCTCCTGCTCGGGTCAAGCGACACTAGGCCTCGCCCGCGCTGTGCTCCGTCCATGGCGGCAGCAGCCGGACCAGTCCCCACAGAATCAGCAACGGTAGAAGCAGCAGAATCGCGGCCGTCAGCACGCCCTCGTGCGCCGCGAATTCCAGCTTGTAGGTTGTATAGCCGAGATAGCTCTTGGAAAAGAGCTGTCCACCGATCACGACGTTCCAGCGCATCGCGAA
>CAYMTH010000990.1:0-1990 GCA_964393235.1 uncultured Solibacteraceae bacterium
GCCGCGGTCGGCGGCAAGGGTTTGCATGCGTTTGTCGAAGCGGCCGGTGCGGACGGTACCGGGGTTGACGGCGTTGACCTGCACGCCGTCGCGGATGCCGGTGTCGGCCATGGCCTTGGTGAATGACAGCAGGGCGGCGTTGACGGAGCCGCCGATGGTGAACTCGGCGCCGGGGGTGCGGCCGCCGGTGCCCGCGATGTTGACGAGGGAGCCGCGGGCGGCGGCGAGGTGGGGCCAGGCGGCGCGGGTGAGGCGGACGGCGCCGTGGAGTTTGAGGGCGTAGCCGTCGGCCCAATCGTCGTCGGTGAGGGCGAGGAAGTCGCCGCGTTTGGTGGCGCCGGCGTTGTTGACGACGACGTCGACGCGGCCGGTGCGTTCGAGGGCGACGCGGACGAGTTCGGCCGGGGCGGCGGGGTCGCGAAGGTCGAGGGGGACGACGACGGCGCCTTCGCCGATCTCGTCCGCGACCGCGGCGAGTGCGGCGGCGTCGCGGGCGCAGAGGACGGGGCGGGCGCCTTCGGCGGCGAGTTTGAGGGCGATGGCGCGGCCGATGCCGCGGCTGGCGCCGGTGATGATGGCGGTCTTGCCTGCGAGCGGAGTCACCCCTTCATTCTGGCGGGAGATGATGTTAGGCTCAAGGTGGAACAGACCGGAGGTTCCCGTTATGTCGCTACTGACGCGGGGAACATTTTGGCTGGGTCTCTATTTCGACCTGATTGTGTTGCCGTTGCTGGTCGGGATGTTGTGGCCGGGTGAGGCCGCGGGGAGACCTTTCTGGACGCAGTTCGGCGCCGGGCTCGGATATGCGGCGCTGGTCGTGCTGGTGCTGGAGTTTGCGCTGATTTCGAAGATCCACGCGGTGTGCGGGGTGTTCGGACAGGACGCGCTGCTGCATTTTCACCGGCAGATGGGGATGGTGGCGGCGCTGCTGGTGGGCGCGCACGCGGTGTTGATGATGCGGGGCGGGTATCCGGTGGAGTGGCTGTGGCCGTTCGGGGAAGAGGTGCCGTGGGCGATGCGGTGGGGCGTGGCGGCGACGGCGGCGCTGGCGCTGTTGATCCTGTTGTCGGTGTTCCGGCGGCGGATCCGGCTGCCGTACGAGTGGTGGCAGTTGAGCCACGGGGCGCTGGCGGAGTTGCTGGTGGTGACGGCGCTGGCGCACATCCTGCTGTTCGGCGGGTTCTCGTCGACGCGATCGATGCGGGTGGTGCTGGCGGGGCTGGCGGTGTTGTTCGCGGTGTTGCGGATCTGGTTTCAGTGGGTGAAGCCGTTCCGGATGTGGTCGCAGCCGTGGGAGGTGGTGTCGAACGTCGAGGAGCGGGCCGACAGCCGCACGGTGACGGTGCGGCCGGTGGGGCATCCGGGGTTCACGTTTGAGCCCGGGCAGTTCGCCTGGCTGTGCACGGGCAAGACGCCGTTCCACAAGGACAAGCATCCGATCTCGATGTCCTCGGTGGCCTACGACGAGCCGGGGCGGCCGGTTGGGTTCACGATCAAGGCGTTCGGCGACTGGTCGGGCGAAGTGGTGCCGAAACTGAAGCCGGGCGACCGGATGTGGGTGGACGGGCCATACGGAGTTTTCACGGCCGACCGAGAGGAGGGGCCGGGCTACGTGCTGCTGGCGGGGGGCGGGGGCATCGCGCCGCTGTTTTCGATCTGCCAGACGTTCGCCGAGCGCGGCGACCCGCGGCCCGTGTACCTGTTTTTCGGGGGGCGGGATCTGAGCCGGCTGACGTTCTATGACCAGCTGCGGGAACTGACCGGGCGCATGAACCTCCACTGCATTTACGTGTTGGAAAATCCGCCGGAGGGCTGGACGGGCGAGACCGGCTACATTACCGCGGAGATGTTGCGGCGGCACCTGCCGGCGCAGTTCAAGCGGTTGCAGTATTTCATCTGCGGACCGGACCCGATGGTGGCGGCGATGGAGCAGATGCTCACCGCCATGCAGGTGCCCGCCGGGCGGATACAAACCGAAAGAGTCGTGACG
>CAYMTH010000991.1:0-1988 GCA_964393235.1 uncultured Solibacteraceae bacterium
GGCCGCCCCAGCCGAAGAAACCGACGAGGCCGGGGCTCCAGTAGTGGCGGGCGCCGATGCGGCCGGGCCACCAGCACCAGCCGATGGCGGGCCGGTGGATCCAGCGTCCGTAGTGATAGGGCGCCCAGCCCCAGGGGTCGTAGCTGATCCAGTTCCAGCCGTAGTAATCGACCCAGGTCCAGCGGCCGTAGCGGTAAGGGGCCCAGCCTTCGGAGGTGTTGGGGACCCAGACGTTGCCGTATTCCGGGGTGTTGACCCAGCGGCCGTGGCCGTCGAGGTCTTCGGCGCCGTAGATGTCCTGGCTGACGTAGTCATAAGACCGGGAGTTTTCGAGCTGGCGGTCGCGGGATTCGCTCCAGCGGTCGAAGTCGTCGATCATGAGGGCGTTGACGGTCTGGAACTCGGGGTCGGAGGAGTTGCCGCGGGCCATGAGGGTGCGGCCGGACTTCAGTTTCTGGGAGCCGCGGGGGGTGTAGATCTCGGCTTCGCCGTTGCGGACGGTGACTTCGGTGGTCCCGTCGTCGGTGACGGAGATGCGGTAGATTCCCTTCTTCAACGGCCGGACGGCGATGGAGGGCGTGGAGATTTCGGCGCCGGCTTCGTTGGAGCGCAGGACGCGGAAGGTCATGGTGCCGCGGGCGAGGCGGACGAGGTAGCGGCGGTTCTCGATGTCGGCGAGGCGGAGTTCGGCGTTGGCCGAGAGGCGGGCAAAGTGGGCGTAGTCGAACTGAACCTCGGCGCGGGAGTTGGCGCCGGTGAGGACCTGGTCTTCGCCGAGCAGGGCGGCGTTGATGGCGGCGGCGACCCATTCGCCTGTGTCGCCACGGCGGACGGAGACGTCGCCGGCGAGGAGGCTCAGGCGGGCAACGCCGCGGCCGGAATCATCGGCTTCCTGGGCGGGGGCGTGGTAGGCCGCCGCGAGGGAGAGGGTGAGTACTGCGAGCAGGTTACGGGTCATGGTGGTGTGCTCCCGCTCCTCTGAATTGCACTTTGGGTGCCAAATCGTAAGTTGTTGTTAACAAGAGGGATGCTTCGCCTGGCCGGGTGGTGCATTTGCACCACATGGTTGTTACATGGCTGAACGTGGCCGGGGGCGCGGTGTGTGGATTGCAGCGCTTCGAGGAGTTCTCAGACGCCGATCGCGATGTGGTCGTCCACCTGCGTGACACCGGGCGCGGACCAGGCGGCCTGTAAGGCGGCGTCATGTTCGGCCTTTGATTTTGCGGTGCCGCGGAGATTGACGACGCCATGGGCGGCGTGAACCTTGACGTGGGATGAATCGACGAGGGCGCTGCGGCGGAGGGCTTCCTCGATGCCGGGGCGGGCGTCGGAAGCGGTGGGAACGGGCTCGACGCGGAACTCGTTTTTGAGCGATTTGAGCCCGTGGAGGGCGCAAAGGGCGCGTTCGGCCTCTTCCTTCTGGTAGAGATGGGAGGCGGCGCCGGTGAGGGTCAGTACGCCGGCGGCGACCTGGACCTCGACGGTAGAGGGAACGGCGCAATTCCACTCCAGAATGGACATGGCGGCGAGGGCGATATCGTCGTCCGGGCGTTCGGAGGCGAACGGCAGGTCGACGCGCAGGAGGTTCGTCACGGCCTGGACATGGGCGACTCGCCAGGCGGCGCGGGCGGCAGCGGTCCTTTCCCAGTAGCTCTCGACGTCGCCGATCAGGGTGACGGCGCCGTTCTTTACGGTGACGGCGACGTGATCGGCACCGACCGCCGGATCCCAGCGGAGTTCTTTTTCGACATCGAGCTGAATGGAGAAGTCGGTAATCATGGGCGGGGGTGATGAGTGTATCAGGTTCCCCGGGTGGGACCGGCTCAGGTATAGTGCAGTTCGGCCGTCGCGGTGGTCGACTGCAGGGCCGTTAGGCGCAGCCAGTGGGCGCTGAAGCCTTCCGGGAAGCCGTGGTACTTGTAGCCGTTGACGGCTATATCCTCGTATCGCACCCAGGTGCCGTTGCCGAGGAAATCGACTTCGACACG
>CAYMTH010000992.1:0-1986 GCA_964393235.1 uncultured Solibacteraceae bacterium
AAACCATTAGAAGTTACGCACCTGCTCTTGATACCCATCATAGTTCCGGCGCGTTTCTTCGATCGAATCCCCGCCGAACTTCTCAATAAACGCCTGCGCCAGGACGATGGCGACCATGGCTTCGCCGATGACGCCAGCGGCCGGGACGACGGCCACGTCGGATCGCTCGTAGGCGGCCTTTTCGGGGTCGCGGGTGAGGATGTCAACGCTCTCTAATGGACGCCGCAGAGTGGAGATTGGCTTCAGGAATCCGCGGACGAGGAGGTCCTGGCCGTTGGTGATGCCGCCTTCGAGGCCGCCGGCGCGGTTGTAGTGGATGGTGTCCTGGACCTTGGAGCCGAAGGCTTCGGCGCCCTCGGCGGCGTAGCCGATTTCGACGCCTTTGACGGCCTGCATGGAGACGATGGCCTGGGCGAGTTTGCCGTCGAGGCGGGTGTCCCAGGCGATGTGGGAGCCGAGGCCGACGGGGAGGCCGTGGGCGACGACCTCGAAGACGCCGCCGACGGTGTCGCCGGTGCGGTAGGCTTCGTCGACGACGGCTTTCATGCGCTGTTCGGCTTCGGCGTCGACGCAGCCGAGGAGGACTTCTTCCTTTTTCGAGAGTTCGACGAGTTCGTCCCAGGTGGCGGCGCGGCCGAGCTTTTCGGGGCCGACGGCGATGACGTGGCTGAGGATCTCGATGCCGAACTCGCGGAGGAACTCCTTGGCGACGGCGCCGACGGCGACGCGGGCGGTGGTTTCGCGGGCGCTGGCGCGTTCGAGGATGTAGCGGGCGTCGTGGTAGTTGTACTTGATCATGCCGGCGAGGTCGGCATGGCCGGGACGCGGGCGGAGGACCTTTTTCTTCTTGTCGTCGGAGCCTTCGAAGTCGGTGACCGACATGGGCTCGAGCCAGTTCTTCCAGTCCTTATTCCGGATGATCATGGCGATGGGGGCGCCGATGGTCTGGGAGTGGCGGACGCCGGCGACGATCTCGACCGTATCGGTTTCGATCTTCATACGGCCGCCGCGGCCGAAGCCTTGCTGGCGGCGCCACAATTCGCGGTTGATGCGATCCAGGGAAACCGGAACGCCGGAGGGAAGACCCGTGAGGGTCGCAACTAGACATTCGCCGTGAGACTCGCCGGCAGTTTCGAAACGGAACATGAACCTTCTATTGTCTCAAATACGCGGGCCCCATTGCGTAGAATGGTGGGGCCATGAACCGCCGCCAGTTCCTAGCCGCCTCGACGGCGATGGCCGCGCCCGCGCGCCGGCCCAATATTATCGTGATTTTGACGGACGATCACGGGTCGGGGGACCTGTCGTGTTACGGGTCGAAGGACGTTCTGACGCCGCATATCGATTCGATTGCGCGGGACGGGGTGCAGTTTTCCGAGTGGTATTCGAACGCGGCGATGTGCGCGCCGGCGCGGGCGGGGCTGTTGACGGGGCGGCATCCGATCCGGGCGGGGGTGCCGTCGAACGGGCCGCAGCTGGGGCCGGGGCAGAAGACGATCGCGGCCTTGTTGAAGCCGCATGGGTACCGGACGGGGGCGATCGGGAAGTGGCATTTGGGGACGGCGGACTCCAACGGGCCGCTGGACCACGGGTTCGACTATTTTTACGGGTTCCATTCCGGGTGCGTCGACTTCTATTCGCACCGGTTTTACTGGGCCGATCCGCGGATTGCGAACTACCACGATCTGTACCGCGGGCGGACGGAGATCTTCGAAGACGGGCAGTACCTGACCGAGCGGATCACGGCCGAGGCGAAGGGGTTCATCGAGCGGGCGGGGGCGGAGCCGTTCTTCCTGTACCTGGCTTACAACGCGCCGCACTATCCGATGCACGCGCCGCAGAAGTATCTGGAGCGGTTCGCGCATCTGCCGTTCGAGCGGCGGGTGTACGCGGCGATGATCGCGGCGGTGGACGACGGGATCGGGGAGATCCGCGCGCTGCTGGAGCGGCGCGGGCTGACGCGGGATACCTTGATCGTATTTACAG
>CAYMTH010000993.1:0-1985 GCA_964393235.1 uncultured Solibacteraceae bacterium
GTGCCGGTGCACCCGCTTTACGCGCAAGGGTACACGAGCATCGGCTGCGGGCCGTGCACGCGCGCGGTGCATTCGTCGGAGGGAGAGCGGGCGGGGCGCTGGTGGTGGGAAGTGGCCGGGGACAAGGAGTGCGGTCTGCACTTTTCGCCGGCGGGGAAACTGGTGCGGGAATTGGACGTTTTGCTTGAGGAAGTGGTGAATGCATAAGGGTTTTACGCTCTGGTTTACGGGGCTGAGCGGGTCGGGGAAGTCGACGTTGTCGGAGCGGATTTACCGGCGGCTGGTGGAGAGCGGCGCGAAGGTCGAGTTGCTGGACGGCGATGAGGTGCGGACGCACCTGTCGAAGGGGCTGGGCTTTTCGAAGGAAGACCGGGACACGAACATCCGGCGGATCGGGTTCGTGGCCGAGCTGCTTTCCAAGCACGGAGTGATTGCGATCACCGCGGCGATCAGCCCGTACCGGGAGACGCGCGACGCGGTGCGGGCGCGGATCGGGAACTTCGTCGAGATCCACATGGATTGTCCGATCGCGGTGCTGGCCGAGCGGGACGTGAAGGGGCTGTACAAGAAGGCTCTGGCGGGGGAGATTCCGCACTTTACGGGCGTTTCGGATCCCTATGAGCCGCCGGTTTCGCCGGAGCTGCGCGTCGATTCGTCGACCGAGGACATCGCGGTGAGCGAAGAGCGGGTCTGGCAGCTTTTGAAAGACCGGGGCCTGATTCCGGTATCCTGGTAGATGGTCGATCTACACAGCCACACAGACGCTTCCGACGGCAGCGATACGCCGCAGCAGATAGTCGATAACGCCCTGGCCGCGGGCGTGCGGGCGCTATCGATAACCGACCACGACACGTTCGGCGGTTACTTCGCGGCGAAGGAGTACGCGGCCGGGCGCGGGCTCGATCTCCTTTGCGGCATCGAGCTGAGCACGAAGTACCAGGGCAAGACGGTGCATCTGCTGGGCTATTTTCCGGCGGCCGAGCCGGCGGCGGAGTTCACGACGTGGCTGCTGGACCTGCAGGAAAAGCGGCGCGACCGGAACCGGCGGCTGGTGGCGAATCTGCAGCGGCTGGGCATCGAGATCACGCTCGACGAGGTGGAGGCGATCGGGAAGTCGCAGGCCGGGCGGCCGCATTTCGCAAAGATCCTGCTCGAGAAGAAGTACGTGAAGACGATGCAGGAGGCGTTCGACAAGTTCCTGGCCGAGACCGGGAAGGCGTTCACGGAGCGCGAAGAGGTTCCGCTCGACGAGGGCATCCGGCGGATGCGGGAGGCGGGCGGCGTGCCTGTGCTGGCGCACCCGGTGCGGTTGGGGCGGCGGACGCACGCCGAGGAGATCGAGTGGGTGGAGGCCGCGGTGGAGATGGGCCTGCTGGGCCTGGAGGTCCGGCACTCGGACCACGACGGCATGGCGGTGGCGCGGTACACGGCGCTGGCGGAGCGGCTGGGGCTGTTGACGACGGGCGGATCGGACTACCACGGCTCGTACAAGCCGGACATCAAGCTCGGCACGGGCAAGGGCGGGAACGTGAGTGTGCCGGCGGAGTGGCTGGAAGCGCTACGGTCGAACGTAGGCTAGCGCGACGGTCTTGCCGGTGGCGGGGTCGACGGTCCGGCTGGTGATGGTGCCCTCGGGCGCGTCGCCTTCGAACTCGATGCGCTTGAGCACCTTGTTGACGTGGCCGCGGCTGCGGATGCGTTCGACGATCTCCTGGCCGAGGTAGCAGCCCTTGGAGAAGTGCAGCGCGTGGGCGAGCTGGGTTTCCTGCGGCAGGGTGGTGTCGACGATGTCGACGCCGTAGCGGGGCTTGCCGTTGCAGATGCGGGCGCGTTCGACTTCGTCGTCGGTGGCGGGCCGGGCGCCGGCGTCTTCGAGCGTCTCGCGGAGGATGGGAGCGTCGAGCGGGCTCAGGTAGATGTGAAAGCCGGGCGCTCCGGTGTAGGTCGTCTTGACGACGAGCCGGCCGGCCCATTCGACGGTGCCG
>CAYMTH010000994.1:0-1985 GCA_964393235.1 uncultured Solibacteraceae bacterium
GCCTCGCCCGCCCCGCCCCAACCCTCGCGCGCCGCCGCGACTCACAACCCAAAGGAGACTCCATGCGCGCCAACACCAACCCCACCCTCGATGCCGACTTCCTCCGCATCCTCACCCACTGCAAGCACACCTACGCCCAGGCGAAGCTTGACGAGACCACCCTCATCAACCTCGCCACCATCCTCACCCACCTCTCCCGCCTCGGCGCCCGCATCCAGCGCGAAGCCGCCCTCCCCTCCCCCGACATGCTCGTCAACCTCTCGGCCCACATCCACAACGCCGACACCTTCCTCGTCTGGCTCAACTCCTTCCACGTCTCGATCAAACCGAAAAGAAACCGGAAACAGACCAAGGTTCAAACCAAGGAACAAACCAACCCCGGCATTGAAAAGAAAGGCTTTATCGTCTTCGAAGGAGGCAGACGCTAAAGCAGCGGATGCGTCCGCTCGCCGCGCTCGTAAACCACATGCGCACGGCCCACCAGCAGCGGATCCAGCGGCCCGACGTTCGCCGGGTCCTTCTTCGCATACGGCAGCCGATGCAACACGTACCGCATCGCGTTCAGCCGCGCCCGCTTCTTGCAGTCGGACTTGATCACCGTCCACGGCGCGTCCGCCGTGTCGGTGTAAAAGAACATCGCCTCTTTGGCCTTCGTGTACTCGTCCCATTTGTCGAGCGACGCCAGGTCCACCGGCGACAGCTTCCACTGCTTCAGCGGATGCACCTTCCGCTCCTTGAACCGCCGCCGCTGCTCGGCCTGGCTCACCGAAAACCAGAACTTGATCAGGTGGATCCCGCTCCGCACCAGGTTCCGCTCAAACTCCGGCGCCTGCCGCATGAACTCGGCGTACTCGTCCGGCGTGCAGAACCCCATCACGCGCTCCACCCCCGCCCGGTTGTACCACGAGCGGTCGAACATCACGATCTCGCCCGCCGTCGGCAAATGCTCGACGTAGCGCTGGAAGTACCACTGCCCGCGCTCGGCCTCCGTCGGCTTCTCCAGAGCCACCACCCGCGCCCCGCGCGGATTCAGGTGCTCCATGAACCGCTTGATCGTCCCGCCCTTCCCGGCCGCGTCCCGGCCCTCGAAGAGCAGGATCACCTTCTGGCCTTCTTGCTTCACCCAGTTCTGGAGCTTCAACAGCTCCACCTGCAAGCGGTACTTCTGCCGCTCGTAGCTCTTCCGGGTCATCAGATGACGGTACGGATAACCCCCGTCCCGCCAGTTCTCGGCCAGCTCCAGATCCTGGTTGTCATACCCCGGATCCACCAGCCGCTGATGGTCCTTCAGCCGCCGCCGCAACCGCACCAGATCGTCCGGCGACGTGCCCGCGAGCAGCGCGTTGAACTGCTCCAGCAATAACGGCGTCGTCTCCGCCGTGTCCAGGACCTCCTGAAACACGTTCGCCCGCGCCTCCAGCGCCCCCGCCCCCGACTCCTCGGCGGCGAATTTCTCAATCGTTTCCGGCTTCCGCGCCGGGGCGATGTCCCCCGCCGCCGCGCGGCGATGCCGTTCTTTACGCGTTTGCATATCGGACCTGTTCGTATGTTGACACAAACGTCTGCCAACCGTGTTACCGTGCTCATTGAGGAAAGGAGCCTAAATCACCTTATGTTTCGCTCAGTAATCGCCATACTCCTGTCCGCCGCGGCCCTCCCCGCCCAGGTCATCTCGACCTTCGCCGGCACCGAATACACCTTCCCGGCCGACGCCGTCCCCGCCCGCGACGCCCTGCTCTACGAGCCCTGGGCCCTCACCCGCGACCGCAACGGCTTCATCTACTTCTCCCAGGGCAACCAGATCCTCCGCCTCTCTCCGGACCTCCGCGAGGTCTCCGTCTTCGCCGGCAACGGCATCGCCGGCTTCTCCGGCGACGGCGGCGACGCCCTCGCCGCCCCCCTCGCCGTCCCCCCCGCCCTCCCCTTCGACACCGCCGGCAACCTCTTAGTCCGGAACAGCGCCGACTACGGCAACAGCCGCATCC
>CAYMTH010000995.1:0-372 GCA_964393235.1 uncultured Solibacteraceae bacterium
GCCGCAACACCACCGGCCGCACGCCCGCCCGCCCCACACACTCCACCTCCCCCCTCAAAACTGCGCCTCCCCGCCCCCATACGCCGCCTGCGCCTCCCAACCCCGCTGCCGCAAGATCCGCGCAAACGCCTCCGCATACCCGTGCACAATGTCCACCCGCCGCGCCCGCGCCCCCTCCACCAACTCCAGCAACTCCCCAAAACTCGCGTGGTCCGAATACGGAATCAGCACGTCCGCGTTCGCCCGGGCCCGCGCATTGTCCAGCGCCGCCCACCCGCTGACGAGAGCCGTCTTCCGCTTCGAAGCCGGAATCGCGAGCTTCTCCTCCAGCCCCGGCGTCACCAGCACCGCCCCGCCCTCCGCCTCGCCCGG
>CAYMTH010000995.1:409-1971 GCA_964393235.1 uncultured Solibacteraceae bacterium
TACCCCTGCTCTTCGTAGTACGGAATCAACCCCGCAATCGACGGATGAATCCGGCACGGAATCCCATGCACCGCCAGCGTGTGCGCAATCTCCTGCCCTCTTCCAAGTCCGTAGCCCTGAAACACCGGCGTCTGCCCCGCCGCCAGACACTCCCGCGCAAACGCCGCGATCCGCTCCTGCGCCGCCCCCGCCTCCAGAAAGTCGTACACCGGCAGCCCGAACGTGGACTCGATGATCAGCCGGTCGCACTCCACCGTCTCCGTTTCCCACCCGCAAATCGGCGACCGCCGCTTAATGTCCCCGGTGTAAACCAGCCGCTCCCCGCCAAACTCCACCACGATCTGCGCCGCGCCCAGAATGTGCGCCGCCCGCCGCGCCGTCAACGTCGCCCCACGCCACTCCATCGACTCCCCCGGGTCGAGCGGTAACACCGTCTGCGCCCGCCCCTCCGGCAGCGGCCACCGGTGCCGGTACAGCCGCGCCGTCATCGCCGTCGCAATCACCGTCCCGTGCAGCCCCCGCGCGTGATCGGAATGCGCGTGCGACAGCCAGGCCGCCTCCACCGGCACCCGCGGATCCAGCCACAGCCCGATCTCGGGCAGAAAAATCCCATCGGCTGTGAAGTCGACCTGCATGAGCCTTTCCTCGAAATGATGCCGCGTCTATCAGTGTAGGGTAGAGAAATATGGCGCATATCGTTATCGTCGGCGGCGGCTTCGGCGGACTCGCCGTCGCCAAGCGGCTCGCCCGCCAGCGCGGCGTCGCCGTCACGCTCGTCGACCGCCGCAACTTCCACGTCTTCCAGCCGCTGCTGTACCAGGTCGCCACCGGCGGCCTCTCCCCGGCCGACATCTGCGCCCCCCTCCGCTCGGTCCTCGCGCCCTACAAAAACATCCGCACCATCCTCGGCGAAGTCACCGGCTTCGACCTCCCCAACCGCCGCGTCCGGCTCGCCGACGGCGAACTCGCCTACGACTACCTCGTCGTCGCCGCCGGCGCCCGCCATCACTACTTCGGCCACGACGACTGGGAACAGCGCGCCCCCGGCCTCAAGACCATCGAGGACGCCACCGAAATCCGCGCCCGCGTCCTGTCCGCCTTCGAGGCCGCCGAACGCGAACCCGACCCCGAAAAGCGCCGCGCCCTGCTGACGTTCCTGATCGTCGGCGGCGGACCCACCGGCGTCGAGCTCGCGGGCACGCTGGGCGAAATCGCCAACGACACCCTGAAAGAGGATTTCCGCTCCTTCCGCACCGAAGAGGCCCGTATCCTTCTGCTCGAAGCCGGCCCGCGTATCCTCACCGCCTTCCCCGAACACCTGAGCGCCGCCGCCGCCATCGATTCCGAAGGCGGCACCCTCGGCAACGGCGACCGTCTCCCCGCTCGCACGGTCCTCTGGGCCGCCGGCGTCAAAGCATCCCCGCTCGGCGCCCTCCTCGGCGCCCCCGTCGACCGGGCCGGCCGCGTCATCGTCCGTCCCACCTGCCAGCTCCCCGACCGTCCCGAAGTCTTCGTCCTCGGCGACATGTCGGCCATCGAGGGCAATCCCCTCCCGGGCGTCG
>CAYMTH010000996.1:0-1968 GCA_964393235.1 uncultured Solibacteraceae bacterium
AGGTTCGTCGCCGCGCCGCCGGCGAAGCCCGTCACCGCGCCTGCGATCGACGGCTGCGCTTCGGCCTTCACCTCAAGCGTCGACGGCTCGGCGCCGGTGAAGAACTTGTACATCGCGCGGAAGGCCTGCGGGTGGAACGCCACTTCGCGATGATCGAGGCCGGGCAGCACCACGTTCTCCGCGCCCTTCAGCGCCGGGCTGTCGTAGCCCGCGCCGTTGGGCTGCGCGTACTTGTCGAGCTTGTCGCTGCGCAGCGTCAGATAGCGCACGCCAGGCACGGTCTCGTCGCCTTCGTTCAACTGGGCCAGGAAGGCGCTCTTCCCGTTGAACTCGTTGCCGGTATTGGTGTCCATGACGAAGACGCCGTGGTTCGGCGTGCCGGCCAGAATGGCGTGCGAGACGGCGCCCGCGCCGCCGCCGTTCTTGATGTAGTTGCGGACCGTGTTGCCGCCGCGGCTGCTGCCGATGAGCGCCACCTTGGCCGACTTCGTCTCGATCAGAGCCCGCGCGACGGCGGCGGCGAGTTCGGCCGCCTGGTCGACGGTCGAGGACCGGTGCGGCTCGAAGCGCGTGTCGTTGAGCCGGGCGCTCGGATTCGTGAAGCGCACGGCGCGCAGCTTCTCGCGCGGGTAGCCGTTCGATTCAAACAGCCACATGAGCCCCATCCACTTGGCGGCGTCATCGCCGTTGCCATGCACGAAGACGATCGGAGGTTGGGCCGCGAGCGTCAGGGCGGCAAACAAAAACAGGCGCATCGCTCTTTAGAGTAGCCGCAGGATCGCGGCCGCCGCAGCGGGCGTGCCGTCGGCGTCGTCGCGGAAGTAGCCGGCGAGGCGCGCCGCCTGGTCGTCGTAGCGGCGCGGGAAGGGAACTGCCGTGTGCTTGCCGCGCCACGGCAGCAGGTCCGCCATCGAGTTGTAGCCCGCGCCGGTGATGACACGGCGGGCGCGTTCGTAGAGGTTCGTGGCGGGGTAGTAGTCGATGCCGGCGCCGGGCGCGATGAGCGCGAAGGGCGGCTCGGCCAATGCGACGAGGGCGTCCACCTCTTCGGCCGGGCCGCTGTGCACGACGAGCGTCAGGCCGTCGCGGTCGAGCTCGCGGGGGACGCGGGTCGGCAGGCGGCCGGGCGTCAGGCGAATGGGCCCGGGCAGTTCGAGCCCGCCGCCGAGCGCGGCGCCGTGGGCTTCGCTGAGAGGCCCGGCGCGGAGGAGGAGGGCGAAGTCGCGCGGGTCGATCGGGAAAGGCTCGCGCAGCCGGCGCGCGACGTGGACCAGCGGCGCGGGGGGCGGGGCGCCGCGCCACTCGTCGCGGATGCCGTAAGGGAAGGTGTCGGTGACGACCAGCCGTGGCCGCGCCTCCGCAACCCAGGCCCGCGCGTCGGCGGCCCACGTCGCGCGGGCGAGCCGGACGACGGGTACGCGCGCCAGCGCGGCCAGGCCCTCGGCGAAGGGCGAGTCGGTGACGATGCAGGCCGCGGCCCCCTCATCCCGCAGCCGCAGGCAGAGCGCGAGCGCGCGGTTCATGTGGCCGAGGCCGGCGCCCGGCGCGAAGCAGGCGATCAACCGGCGATCAGGTTCCACAGCGTGTCCAGCTCGCGCGCCGGCGCGTACTCGGCGGCGACGTAGGCCCTCGCGCGGGCGGCCATCGCGGCCAGTTCGGCGTCGTTCAGGGCCAGCGCCCGGGCCGTCGCCGCGCCGGCGGCCGCGCGGTCCTCGGCCGCGAACAGGAAGCCGTTGACGCCGTCTTCGATCACCTCGCGCATCGCGCCGGCGTCGGAGACGACCGGCACCACGCCGCAGGCCATCGCTTCGAGCAGGACGTTCGGCATGCCTTCGAACATCGACGGAATGGCGACGAGATCGGCCGCGGCGTAGAGGCCGGCCAGTTCGTCGGGCGGGCAGAACGGGATGCGCACGCTGCGCGGGGCGATGTAGGGATCGTCGAGAATCGCGGCCGTCGCGGCGTCGA
>CAYMTH010000997.1:0-272 GCA_964393235.1 uncultured Solibacteraceae bacterium
TCGATCGCATTCAACACCGCATAATTCGCCCCCGGCGTGAACAAAACCCGCACGTTCCCCTGCCCGTCCGGCGTCACGTGCGTATAGATCCGCTCGAGCCCCCGCCCCGGTCCTCCCGCCTCCTCCAGCACCGCCAGATCCCTCTCCAGCGCCGCCCCGTTGCAGTAGATATCGAACACCCGCGGCCGCCGGCTCCCCAGCCCCGTCAAAACGCCAAAGTACTGCTCCGCCATCCAGAGTTTCAATTGATACTGGTGCCCCGCCACCGCCGG
>CAYMTH010000997.1:298-552 GCA_964393235.1 uncultured Solibacteraceae bacterium
CGAAACGCCCGAACCGCTCAAACCGGTACAACTCCGGCGTCGCCGCCGCCACCGGCTTCACCCGCTCCGCCGTCCGCCCTCCCATCACGTACCGGTCCGGCAGCCACAATCGTCCCGCCCGGTCCACCGTCGCCTGCGCCGCCCCCGCCGCGATCCGCACCGGCAGCATCCGGTCCTTTAACCCCGGCACCACTTCGATCGCGTTCACAATTGCCTTATCGTTCCCCCGCGATTCAAATCGCACCCGCAGCTTC
>CAYMTH010000997.1:636-1965 GCA_964393235.1 uncultured Solibacteraceae bacterium
TGCAGCCGCACCTCGTAGTCCCCCGGCGCCATCGGAATTTCGTACGCAAAATCCCCCTCCCGCTGCCCCCGGAACACCTCCTGGTCCGTCGTATTCAGAATCCGCGCTCCGCCCGTGCCGGCCGCCCGTCCCCCCGTGAAGTACCGGTCCCCCTCCCACTCCTGTCCCATCGAATCGACGTATCGCCGCCCCGCTCCCCCAGCCAGAATCCGCACCCCCGCCTTCGGCGTCGCCACCGCCTCCACCGCCGCCTTCTCCACCGGTTCCGCCCCCCGCGGCTTCACCCAGAAATACCCGGCAATCAGCAATCCCGCCACCAGCGCCGCCACCCACCCCCAACCCCGCCACGCCTCTCCCTGCGTCACCTCGGGCGCCGCCGCCGGCTCGAGTTCCACCACCTCCACCGCCGCCTCGGGGACCCTCCCCTCTACACCCTCCACGTCCAACGCATATCGCCCCACCGCCAGCGCGATCTTCACCGTCCGGTCCCGCCCCGCCCCGGCGTAGTACTCCTTCAGCGTCCGCCGCAGCTTGTGCATCTCCACCCGCACGATCGCTTCCCGCTTCGGATCGAAGTCCGAGCCCCGGCCCAACGCTTCCACCGCGATCGCGTGTTCCTTCGCCGCCCCCTCCCCGCGCACGTAGTTCTTCGCCAGGTACTGCAGGATCAAACCCTGGTTCGTTCGCCGTCCCACCACCCCGTCGAACAGGTGCTCCACTTCCGCCATAACGTCGCCGCTCAAAGTTAAGAGTTCCGGTTTGTGTTCGGTGGGAAGCATTAACGTACCTGCAATATCTTCAATTTAGAACGTTAACATAACGATTAGCCCTATGTTTCTTGCGTAGCGTTTTCCAACAAACGCATCATCTCAGGATATGTCTCTGTCTCGACGCCTAGGGCTCCTCGCACTGTGCCTCTCCGGTATTGGTCTCTTTGCCCAGACCAGCACCATCCAGGGAACCATCACTGACCCGACCAACGCCGCCATCCCCAACGCCAAGGTGGTGGCCTTCGACGAAAGCAAAAATATCGTCGCCCGTGAAACCTTCACCGCCCAGGACGGAACCTTCTCCCTCCGCCCCCTCCTCCCCGGCCGCTATACCGTCAAAGCAGAGATGAACGGCTTCAAGACCCTTGAACGCCGCGAACTCGTCGTCGATCAGAACCAGGCCCTCAACCTCGGCGTCATCGTCCTCCAGGTCGGCCAGACCTCCGATTCCATCCTCGTCGAAGCCCAGGTCCCTCTCGTCGAAACCTCCACCGCCCAGAAGTCTTTCGTCATCGACGCCCGCCAGGTCACCCAGCTCGCCCTCAACGGCCGCGACTTC
>CAYMTH010000998.1:0-1964 GCA_964393235.1 uncultured Solibacteraceae bacterium
GGCTCGAGCCCGGCGGGGATGCGCCCCCGCACCTCCTGCAGCCGCTCGTTCACCAGCTGCCGGGCGAAATACGGGCTCACCCCGTCGTCGAAAACCACCGTGATCTTCGAGAGCGCGAACTTCGAAACCGACCGCGCCTCCACCACCCGCGGCAGTCCCATCAGCGACGTTTCCATCGGCCAGGAAACCAGCCGCTCGACCTCGGTCGGCGGCATGCCAGGGCAGGCGGTGACCACCGTCACCTGGTTGTTGGTCAGGTCCGGAAACGCGTCGATCGGCAGCTCATTGAGCGCCAGCATGCCCCCGAGCGTCAGCGCCCCGACGCCCGCCAGCACGACGATCCGGTTCTGCAGCGCGATGTCGATCAGCCGGTTCAGCATCGCCGCCTACTCCTCCGCCAGCGTCGACTTCAGCATTTCCGACTTGAGCAGAAACGCCCCCCGCGCGACGACCTTGTCGCCCGCGGCGAGCCCCGAGACAATCGCGACCGCCCCGGCGGCGCGCGCCCCGGTTTCGACCGCGCGGGCCTGGAACTTGCCCGGGCCGGTCGCGACGAAGACGATCGCGTGCCCGTTCATCTCCTGCAGCGACTCCTGCGGGACGTAGAGCGCCTCGGCGGTGCCGCCGGCGGCCAGTTCGGCCGTCGCGTACATCTCGGGCTTCAGTTCGCCCTTCGGATTGGGCAGGACGATGCGGCCCTGGACGGTCCGGGTCGCCGGGTCGAGCTGGTCGCCGATCCGGGTCAAACGGCCCGAAAACGGGCGGTTTTCAAACGCCCGTATGAACACTTGGGCGCCAATTCCGCTCCGAATTGCGCCCAAATGCTCCTCTGGGATCGCGGAAATCATCCAAATTGACGTCAAATCGGAGACCAGGAAGAGGTCGTCGCCGGGTTTGACGACGGATCCGACGCTGATGGAACGGGTGACGACGACGCCGTCGGCGGGGGCCTTGACCGGGGCGGTGTCGCCCTGGTCGACGGGGACTTCGAGGTACTCTTCGAGGTGCTGGCGGGTGCGTTCGAGCTCAAGGCGGGCGTTTTCGATGCCGGCCGCGGCGGTTTTCAGCTCGTTTTCGGCGTAGTCGAGCTGTTCGCGGGACGCGGCTTTGAGTTCGAACAGGCGGCGGATGCGGTCGCGGTTGCGTTCGGCGAAGGCGCGCTGGGTTTCCAGGCGGCCGAGGTCGACTTTGGCTTTCTGGTAGGAGGAGCGGGACTCGTGAATGTCGTGCGAGTGCACGCGCGCCAGGACCTGTCCTTTGCGGACTCTATCCCCAACATTAACAGGAACTTGTACGACGCGGCCGTCGATCAGGGCGCCGATCTTGTGGCTTTTTTCCTCGTCGGCGGTCAGGCGGCCGTTGACGCGGATGGTGACCGGGATGGTGCGTTTTTCGATATCGACGACCTGGACGCCGGCGGTCTTCTGCAGTTCGGGGCTAAGGCGGACTTCGCCGGGTTCGACTTTGGCCGCGGCGGGTTTCGCGGGTTCGGGGGCGGGCTTGGGGCCGCAGGCGGCGAGGAGGGCCAGGGCGAGGAGGGGGAAGGGTTTCACGGCAGGACTCCCATGGCCGTTTCGACGGCCGCTTCACTGCGACGGAATTCGGTAAGTGCTTGTACGCGAAGGAGTTCGGTTTCGAGCCGGGTGCGTTCGGCGTCGAGGAGGCGGAGGAGGTCGGCGCCGCCTTCGCGGTAGGCGGCCTGGGCGATGCGGGCAGTTTCGCGGGCGTGGGCGGAGAGCTGTTCGAGCATGCCGGTGACCTGGGTGCGGCGGAGGCGGTAGGAGGTGAAGGCCGCTTTCACTTCGGCGCGGACGAGGGCTTCGGCGGCGGCGACGTTGGACCGGGCGACGCGGACTTCGGCGGCGGCGGCGGCGATGTTGCCCTGGTTTTTGTTGCGCCAGGGGAGATCCATATTGAAGTAGGCGAGGATGCCGTCGGCGCCGTTGGTGCGTTTGTAGCCGCCG
>CAYMTH010000999.1:0-1964 GCA_964393235.1 uncultured Solibacteraceae bacterium
GCAGGCCCACCGTGAACGGCGGCCCGCTCTGGAACGTCCCCACCCCGTTCGTCTGCCACCCGCCGTACCACCGGTTCCGCCCGAACGGCACGTCGTACACGTAGGCCGCCGTCAGCCGCTGCCGCACGTCGAACGCCGACCGGCCCCGGTCCAGCCGCGTGTTGTTGGAGTCCATCGGAAAGTTCGGGTCCCCCGCGCTCGCGAAAAACCCGCTCGCGTCGTCAATCGACTTCCCCGCCGTGTACGCCGCCAGCATCGACAGCCCCCGGCTCATCCGCTGCTCGAAACGCGCCTGCAGCGCGTGATAGCTCGAATTGGCCCGGCTCTCCAGATACGTGATGTCGCCCCACCGCGGGTCCGGCCGCAGGTTCAACGGCGCCGCCGACGGCACCGCCTGGTTCCCGTCCCGCCCCGCCAGCAGCTTCGAACCCTTCGTCCCCACATACCCCACTTCCACCACGCGCCCACGCCCCAGCGACTGCTGCACGTTCGCGCTCCAGTGCTGGCTGTACGCCGTCCGGAAGTCCCGCTGGAACGTCACCGCCGACGGCGGCACGAACACCGGGAAGTCCGCCGGGTACGGGTTCTGCAAAAACAGCAGGTAGGTCTGCCCGATGAAATAGGTGTTCAGCTGAAAGTAAGGGGCGTTAAAGTAAATCCCCTCCCCCGGCGCCAGCGGCGCCTGGTCGTAGTAAATCCCGTACCCCGCCCGCACCACCGTCCCCGGCCGCGCCGCGAACGCCAGCCCCAGCCGAGGCGCCACATTGTTCCGGTCCGGCAGAAACGCCCCCCGCGTCCCCGCGATCGAACCCAGCCGCACCAGTGACCGCGTCGCCGCGTCGAACACCGACGCCCGGTTCGCCGCGTCGTACGCCGGCTGGTTGTACTCATAACGCACCCCCGCCGTCAGCGTCAGCCGCCCCGTCAGCTTCCACTCGTCCTGCGCGAACAGGTTCACGCTCCGCGTCCGCAGGTTCTGCGGATTGTCCAGCCGGCTCACGCTCGTCACCGTCGGAATCCCCTGCAGCATCTCCGCCAGCCCGTTGCCCGTAAACCCCGTAAAGCTGATCAGCCCGCGCGAAAGCACGTCGCGGAACGCCTCCTGCCGCTGCCAGCGCAGGTCCCCGCCGAACTTCACCAGGTGCCGCGAACGCGTCCACGTCACGTGGTCCAGCACCTGGAACGTCGTCGCGATCCCCCGCTGCGGATTGTTGTACTCGTCCCCGATCGAGCCGTAACCCGCCAGGTTCACAAACGCCAGCCCGTGGTCCCGCGGGTTCGCCGAAGGCTCCGGCAGCCCCACCTGCCGGTTCAGGCTCGTGCCCTGGTTCTCGTGCGCCACCCCGAAATTCACCCGGTTGAAGCCGAACCGCAACTCATTCAGCAGCGTCGGCCGGAACGCGTGCGTCGACGACGCCATCAGGTTCTGCGCCCGCCGGTCCAGGTCGTTGCCGAACCCCGGCACCGCCGCGAACGTCGCCCCCGCGTACGGTTCCAACGCCGTCCGGTTCCCCAGGCTGTAGCGCACCGCCAGGCTCGAATTCGCCGCCAGCTGATGGTCGATCCGCGCGTCCATCGAATGGTTCCGGTCCCGCCCGTCCGGCGCCCCCGCGTAGTTCCGCACGCCGTCGGCGCGGTTCGGGTCCGGATAGAAACCCAGCAGCCCCCGCGCGATCGGATGCACCCGGCTCGCCGGAATCACGCTTCCCGGAAACGGCATCTGCGTGAAAATATCGATCGGCGGCGTCCGCGGATTCGACCGCGTGAAGTCGCCCGCCTTCTCCAGCGCCGTCGGCACCCGCGTCGTCCGCGTCACGCTCTCGTCCAGCCGCCGGTGCTCGTAGTCGGCGAAGAAGAAGGTCCGGTTCTTCGCGATCGGCCCGCCCAGCGCCCCGCCGAACTGGTTGCGCCGGTAGCGCGGTTCGGTGCCGGCCGGCGCGAAAAAGTTCCGCGCGTCCATCGAT
>CAYMTH010001000.1:0-1963 GCA_964393235.1 uncultured Solibacteraceae bacterium
TCCACGACCAGGATCGCGTAGGTGGCCATCTCCGGTATATCAATTCCGGTACCGTCTTCGGTAGGGTAAGTTTCGAGTATTTTCGGCGCCGCGCCGGGCTGCAGGAGGCGGGCGCGGGTCCATTTGCCGAGCATGTGGACGGTGATGGCTTCGACGTTGAAGTCGGTGTAGTTGACGAGGTGAAGCTGCTGCCGTTTGCCGTCGGGCGACTGGGTCAAGTTCGACAGCATGGACCCGACGTTGAAGAGGCGCGCGCCGAGGTTGCGGCGTCCGGTGAGGGCGTTGACCTCTTTCCAGATGGAATCGAGTTTTTCGAGCTCCTTTTCGGCGAGGGTGAGCTGGCCGGGGCGGGGCGAGGGGAAGCGCCAGCCGGGGGGCCCGGTGAGGACGGTGCCGCCGGCGCGGGCGAAGGCGGCGAGGACGTCGCGCTGGGCGGGGGACATGGCGGCGGGGTCGACGTTGACGGCCATGAGGGCGCCCTGGAACTGATCGAGAGCGATGCGGTTGGCGGGAACGGGGCGGACGGGTGTGTGCTTGACGGCGATCATGTCGAGGATGCCGCCGGAGAGGAGGGCGCCGGTGTCCTTGTCCTGCACGAGGGTCAGTTGGCCGGCGGGGGGCCAGGCGAGTTCGTCGCGACGCTCCTCGATGAAGGCGAGGGTGGCGGCGAGGCGGCGCCAGTCGCGGAGGGCGTTGGCGTCGTTGGCGAAGAGGCGGCGCTGGAAATCGGCGTCGAGGGTGACCACCCAGCGGGCGCCGCACATGGCGGCTTCGGCGGCGGCCTGGAGGTAGCGGGTGACGGGGTAGGCTTTGCCGGGGGGAGGGGCGTTGGCGATCCAGATGGGCTTGGCGGTGAGGGTGCGGGCGAAGCGGAGGAAGCCGGCGTTGGTATCGATCCACGGGGCGCCGGAGGGGGCGGCCTTGGCTTCCTGGCCCTCGGGGGGCGGGTTGATGCCGGGCCAGAGGCCCTGGTCGGTGGCGAGCACGGGGGCGTTGGCGAAGTCGAGGGAGGAGCGGTCGGCGAGGGGGACGACGGCGAGGAGGTGGGAGGCGGATTTGGGATCGAACGGCGCGCGGGTGAGGCCGACGGTGGCGATGCCTTTTTCGCGGGCGGCGGCGGAGAAGGCGGGGGACCAGTGGGCGGGTTCCTGGACGAGGCAGTTGATGGGAGTGTTGGCGAGGAGGGCGAGGGTGGCCGGGTCGGCGGAGGGCCAGCGGACCGGCACGCAGGTGGCGAGGGAGGCCAGCGCGGCGGCGAGGAGGATCATACCTCCATTGTCAGGCCGATTTGATTTCGGTCCAAAGCCGGTCGCGGAGGCGCTGGGCTTCGGGGGTGACGGTGGCGAACCATTCGGCGCGGGCCATGACGTCGGGGGGCGGGTAGAGGGTGGCGTTGTCGCGGGTGGCGGGCGAGAGGTGGGCGCGGGCGGCGCCGTTGGCGGTGGCGGTGCGCATGGTTTCGGCGATGCGGGCAGAGACGGGGGGCTCGAGGAGGTAATTCAGGAATTCGTGGGCGATGGCGGGGCGGGTGGATTCGCGGAGAATGACGGCGCAATCGAGGTTGAGCGGGAAGCCGTCGGCGGGGTAGACAAAGGCGAGGTTGGGGGAGGCGTCGATGGCCTGTTGGGCGGTGGTGGACCAGATCTGGGCGCCGAGGATGTCGCCGGCGACGGCCTGGTCGCGGACCTCGGTGTTGAGGTAGGCGCGGAGGAGCGGTTTCTGGGCGACGGCTTCGCGCTGGGCGGCGCGGAGTTCGTCGGGGTTGAGGGAATTGAGCGAATGGCCGAGTTTGCGGAGGGAGGCGGCGAAGACTTCGGCGGGGTCGTCGAGCATGGTGAGGTGGCCGCGCCAGTGGGGGAGCCAGAGGTCGGCCCAGCGGGTGGGGGCGGGGGTCACCTTTTTGTTGTAGAGGATGCCGGTGGCGTTCCACATGTAGGGGACGGAGTGGGCGAGGGCGGGATCG
>CAYMTH010001001.1:0-1956 GCA_964393235.1 uncultured Solibacteraceae bacterium
TGGATCAGCGAGTTACTGCCGTGGACGGCGAAGATGGCGGACGATCTCACGATCATCAAGACGATGAACACCGAGGCGATCAACCACGAGCCGGCGATCACGTTTATCCAGACCGGTTCCATGGTGCCCGGCAAGCCTTGCACGGGTTCGTGGATGGCGTACGGGCTGGGCAGCATGAACAAAGACCTGCCGACGTTCGTGGTGCTGAACGCGAACCACACGCACCCGAAGGCGAACGTGCAGGCGATTTCGGCGCGGCTGTGGTCGGCGGGGTTCCTTTCGGCGCAGTACGCGGGCGTGGCGCTGCGGTCGGGGAAGGACCCGGTGCTGTACATCAACAATCCCGACGGGGTGGACGGGAAGGCGCGGCGGACGATGCTCGACGGCCTGAGCGAGCTGAACCAGATGACGTACGAGAAGCTGGGAGACGCCGAGACGCAGGCGCGGATCGAGCAGTACGAGATGGCGTTCCGGATGCAGAGTTCGGTGCCGGAGCTGACCGACCTTTCGAAAGAACCGGAGAGCATTTATCAGCTCTACGGGGAGGCGGCGCGGAAGCCGGGCACGTTCGCCTACAACGCGCTGATGGCGCGGCGGCTGGCCGAGCGCGGGGTTCGTTTTGTCCAGCTTTATATGCGCGGCTGGGACGTGCACGGAGACCTGCCGGAGGTGCTGCCGAGCCAGTGCAAGGACGTGGACCAGGCGTTGTACGGGCTGGTGCAGGATCTGAAGCAGCGCGGGATGCTCGACGAGACGGTGGTGATCTGGGGCGGGGAGTTCGGGCGCACGATCTACTCGCAAGGGAAGCTGACGCCGACGACGTACGGACGGGATCACCATCCGCGGTGTTTCTCGATGTGGGCGGCGGGCGGCGGGTTCAAGCCGGGCGTGGTGTGGGGCGAGACGGACGATTTCAGCTACAACATCGTGCGGGATCCGGTGCACGTGCGGGACTTCCAGGCGACGCTGCTGCACAACCTGGGGATCGACCATAAGCGGTTCACCTACAAGTATCAAGGCCTGGACCAGAAGCTGACGGGCGTGGAAGAGGCGCGGGTGGTGAAGGGGATCATCCGGGGGTAGCGGAGGCAGGTTGACACGAGTGGTCCGCTGTTTGTATATACTGCAGGCAGCGGAGAACCACGATCGTGATTCGCTTGATCCTGTCTATCACTCTAACGGCCTCGTGTGCCCTTTTTGCCGCAACGCCCGGCGTACCGCGTGAAATCGCGGTGGTAGTCCATTCCGAAGGCAAGATGTCGCCTGAGGCATGGCAGGCGATGGAAAGTGAGTCGGCGCGGATTGCGCGGCAAGCGGGCCTGCGGGTTCGTTTTGTCGAGCGGTCGCAGGCGTCCGGCGCGCACTTTGACGACCTGGTGGTGTTCAAGATGCGCGGGAAGTGCGAGATGGACTCGTATCCGGCGGCGCTGGACGAGCGGGGTCCGTTTGCGTGGGCGTTCACGGCGGACGGCAATGTGCTGCCGTTCGGGGAAGTGAAGTGCGACCGGGTGCGGGAGTCCGTGAAGACGGTGCTGCGGCCGGCGGACTACGCGCAGGGCGACCACCTGCTGGGCCGCGCGCTGGGGCGCGTGGTGGCGCACGAGATCTACCACATGGTGGCGAACACGAAGAAGCACGGGAAGAACGGCGTGACCAAGGACGCGTTGAGCGCGCGGCAACTGGTGGACGAGCGGCTGGACCTGAGCGACCATTCGGCCGCGGCGATGACCGGAACGCGGGATTTCCGGTAGGTCTCCGGGGATTCGATTTTCAAAGACCGGTGCGGGACGGGCGGCGATGCGCTTGCGCGCAAGACCGGCGTGCCGGCGGGTTCGTTTTGAACTTATCGGAAAAGTCCTGGTAGCACGTCCCCTAGGAATTGTCTGGGGTCAGGCTGCTTTGGGTTTGGCTTCCGGGGGCATGACGATGATTTCGCGATCGGGGAAGACGAGGCGG
>CAYMTH010001002.1:0-248 GCA_964393235.1 uncultured Solibacteraceae bacterium
TTCCGCGGCACGGCTAGTTCGACCGGTAGTTCGTGAACTGCATGTCGATGCCGAAGTCCTGCCCGCGCAGCAGCGCGATCACCTCCTGCAGCGTGTCGCGGTCCTTCGACGAAACCCGCACCAGGTCGCCCTGGATCGACGCCTGCGCCTTCTTCTTGCTGTCCTTGATGACGCGGACGATGTCCTTCGCCTTCTCCTGCGGGATGCCCTGCTGCAGCGTGATCTCCTGCCGCACCGAACCGTGCGAG
>CAYMTH010001002.1:258-1952 GCA_964393235.1 uncultured Solibacteraceae bacterium
CAGCCCCTTGATCGGCACATTCCGCTTCACCAGCTTCGACTGCAGAATGTCGATGACCGCCTTGAGCTTGAAATCGTCCGACGAGGCGAGCAGGATCTTGTTCTCCTTCTCCTTCAACTCGATCGTCGACTTCGAGTCCTTCAGGTCGTAGCGCGTCGTGATCTCCTTCAACGCCTGCTGAATGGCGTTATTCACCTCGGGCAGCTCAATCTTGGAGACGATATCGAAACTATTGTCAGGCATCTTCGCTTACTTCCTCTGCAATGCGCGCATCACTTGCGCGGTCAACTCATCGATCATGCGCGGCATCGCCGCGTCGAGCGCCAGCGTCACGGCCGCGCGCACACGCTCTTCCTCGGAAACATTCACCGGGGCTACGGCCACCGGCGCCGGTTCCGGTTCATTCTCGCTCACCGCCTTGACGCCGAGCGGCGCCAGTTGCGGCGCGGGCGGCGCCGGCGGCTGGGCCGGCGCAACAGCCTCCGGATCCACCGCGAACTCCGGCTCCGGCTCGGCCTCCACTGCGCCCTTCACGAACGCGGGCTCTTCGCCCGGCGGCGGGGGCGGCGGCCCGGCCGGACGCAACTCTCGCAACTCTTCCGATTTCGCCGCCAGCGGCCCCACCACGGACATCAGCGACTTCGCTTCGAACGGCTTCTGAATCAGCCCGTCGGCGCCCGCCTCGCGCGCCTTCGCCTCGTCCACCGGCTCGGCGATGCTCCCCGTGAGCAGCACGCCCGCATGGCGGTAGAACGAGGAATTTTTCACGAAAGTGGCAATCTCGTAGCCGCTCCGCATGGGCAGATTGGCGTCGAGAATCAGCACATCGGGATCCACGTCCGGCAGCCGCACGAAAACTGAGTCGCCGTCGGTGAGCGTCACCACCTCATGGCCCTCGTCGCGCAGCAGGCGTTCGCCCATGCGCTGCGCGTGCGGACTGTCGTCCGCCAGCAGAATCCGGCTCATTTCTTGGGCGCCTTCGCCTTCCCCTTCTTGCCGTTGTTCTTGCCGTTGCCTTCCGGCGCAGGAGCCGCGGCCGGAGTCGCGGCGGGCTGTGCCGCCGGCTGTTCGGCCGCCGGAGCCGCGCCCGCGGCCTGATTCTGCACGCTCTGGCGCGCGTCCGGTTTCGTGTCCAGATCGCTCTTGCCCGTGATCACCGTGCCGCCCAGGTCGTTGATACCGCCCGGCACGCCCGCCGGAACCGGCACCGAAACCGGGATCGTCGGCCGCAGCGAGGTCATCGCCGGCGAGCCCGACTTCGCCGCCCGCGTCATGTCCGGCGACTTCTTGAACACGCCCCAGAAGTCGTGCATCATGCCCGTCTTCGTGCGGTTCTCGGCTTCGTACTTCATGCGCGCAACGGCCACCGGATCGGCCTCCGGCACTTCGGCTTCCAGATCCTTCAGCCGCTTTTTCGCCGAATCGAGCCACGACGACAGCGGATAATCCTTCACCAGCCGCTGATACGAACGGACCGACTGCGGCTTGAACCGCGGGCCCATCTTGTCGTAAGCGTTGCCCAGCATCCACAGCGCCTCATCGGCCGAGGAGAACAGCGGATACTGGTCCGCGATGCCCTGCAGGCGATTGGCCGCCGCCGGGTTCGAACCCTTCTGGAAGTAGAAACGCGCCGTGCGCATCTCGCCTTCGGCCTGCACTTCCTGAATGTTCCGCAGCATCTGCTGCACGCGCGG
>CAYMTH010001003.1:0-1571 GCA_964393235.1 uncultured Solibacteraceae bacterium
GGACGGCCTGGATGAAGCCGCGGCCGTTGAAGGGCTTGTCGATCTTCCAGGCGCCGTCGGCGCCCGACTTGACGCTGTCGATCGGCTCGGGCCCGGCGTTGGTGAACTGATAGACGGTGATGGTGGCGCCGGCTTGCGGCTTGCCGGTGGTGGCGTTGGAAACGGTACCGTCGACGGCGGCGAGGACCGGCAGCGCGAGAGCGAGCAGGAGGAGTCTCATCCTTCCACCTCCATGGACTTGCCGCATTCGCCGCAGAATTTGAGCTTTTCCTGGAAAGTGGCGCCGCAATGGGGGCAGGTGGATCCGGACGGAGCGGGGGCTGGCTCGGCCGGCTTCGCCGGTTCGGCCTTGGCCTTCGGCGCGGGCTTGCCACCGCCGGCGGCGTCGATCTGGGAAAGCACGCGGGCGAGTTCCTGCTGCAGGGAGAGTTTCGCGGCCTGGTAATCGGCATCGGAGAGTTTGCCGACGCGGTACTCGAACTGCAGGTCGCGGAGGGCCTCGTAGATGCGAGTCTTGGCCTCTTCGAGCGGCTTGATCGGGGTTTCCGATTCGACCGGAGGGAGGTGCTTTTCGTTAATCCGAAGGGTGAGAATTAGGGCGCCGATTACCATCAGCGCCGCGAGGCCGATAATCATTCGTCGAAGCGCGAGAGCTCCCTTTCCGCAGCTTGGTGGTACTTGGCCATGTCGCCTTCCGACATCTCAGGCGCAGGCTGGGCCGGCTTCCTGTTGCGCCGGATAAACCATGCGATGACACCGATGCCGGCCAGCGCGGCGAGCGGCGGCGCGAGCCAGGCGGTGAGACCGAAGCCCTCGGGCGCCGGCGCAGCGAGCGCGCGCTGCCCTTCCCGCTTCACGAACTCGGCGACGATTTCGTCGTCGGACTTGCCGGCCTGGGCCATCGCGGAAATCTGCTGCCGCGCCGGGGCAGTGTAGTGGCAGCCGAGCATCTGGCAGGTGGCGACCGTGTTCTTGCAACTGCCACAGAGGCAGGCCAGGCGGTCGCCAACACGGCGGACTTCCGGGGGCACGAGGTCGCCGGTCTGCGCGAGGCAGAAGCCGGAGATCAACAACAAGGCGAGCTTATTTCGCCACTTTTTCATGTTTTCCTGCCATGCCCACGACTTCGGTGCGGGCGTAGGACATCTTGACTTTGCTCGGGATGAGGCAGACCAGGCTGCCGGCCATCAGGACCCAATAGCCGATCCAGATCCAGGTGACGAGCGGGAAGACATAGGCCTGAATGATGGGCTTCTGGGCTTCGCTCGAAAGGGCCGCGAAATTGACGTAGAGGTCTTCGTTCAAGCGGCGGTGAATCGAAACGGCGCCGACGGGCTGCTGGCTCTGCGAGTAGATGCGGCGTTCGGGGTGGAGGGTGGCGTAGTGCTTGCCGTCGACGGTCGCTTCGACGGTGGCACTCTGCCAGACGTAGTTGTCGGTCTGGCCGGAGTTGACGCCGGTCACCTTAAGCTCGTACCGGCCGAGTTGGAAGGCCTTGCCCTGCTCCACTTCCTGCGTGGTGTCCTTATTGAACGCCGCTCCCGCGAAGCCGATGAACATGACGACGATGC
>CAYMTH010001003.1:1627-1950 GCA_964393235.1 uncultured Solibacteraceae bacterium
AACTCGACCATCGCGTGGGCAAGGTTGATGGACTCCTTCTTGGCGATCGCCGAAGAGCCCTTCCAGAACTCCTGCGCCACGGTGAGCGTGACGAACAGGCAGAGGCCGAAGGTCATCAGCGCGTAGATATGGTGGATACCGGCGAGCGCGAGACCGGCCATCAGGACGAGCATGCCAACGAACGGCCACTGGAAGTTGCGCTTCAACCCTTCGGCCGAAGCACGCCGCCAGGCCAGCAGCGGGCCGACGCCCGTGAGGAAGAGCAGGAACAGGCCGATCGGAATGTTGATGCGGTTAAACCAAGGCGCATCGACCGAGACCTT
>CAYMTH010001004.1:0-1944 GCA_964393235.1 uncultured Solibacteraceae bacterium
GGCGTAGCAGATGTGCTGCGGCACGGCGACAAACTCGGCAAACGCGCCGTGGCCGCGGTAGTCGCCGCAGGAGACGCCGAGCACCATGCGGTTGTCGCAGAGGTTCGTCTTGCCGGCGCGGCAGAAGTGGCACTTGCCGCAAGAGATCATCGAGTCGAACGTGATGCGGTCGCCGACCTTCCATTGGGTCACCGCGCTGCCGATTTTCTCGATGACGCCGGCGGCCTCATGGCCCATCACGAGAGGCGGAATGCGGCGGCCGGTGGAGCCGTCGAGACCGTGAATGTCACTGCCGCAGATGCCGCAAGCGCGGACGCGGACGAGCAGATCCTCAGGGCCGATTTCCGGTTCCGGAACCTCGGTCACCTCAAGCTGCATGTATTCCTTGAGTAATAGCGCTTTCATTGCTGGTTTTTCTACCGTATCGCAAAATGCGATAGGTTTGCTTTTATGGATCGACGGACTTTCTTTATGGGCGCTTCCGGAGCGATGTTCGCCGCCGGGGGCCGGGTGAACCTCGGGCTGATCGGCGCGGGCGGGCGCGGGACGTACGTGATGACGGAATTCCAGAAAGACCCCGGTGTGCGCGTCACCTCGATCTGCGACGTCTATGAACCGAACCTGGAGCGGGCACTGGGGACGGTGAAGAAAGCGCAGTCGGAGCCGGCGAAGGCGGTGCGGCGGTACCAGGATCTGCTGGCCGATAAATCGATCGACGCGGTGTTGATCGCGACGCCGGAGCACTGGCACCACCGGATGGTGCTCGACGCGCTCGCGGCGGGCAAGGACGTCTACGTCGAGAAGCCGCTGTGCCAGACACCGGAGCAGGGCGTCGAACTGGTGATGGCGGAGCGGAAGACGAAGCAGATTATCCAGGTGGGCATGCAGCGGCGCTCCTACGATCTCTACCTGCAGGCGCGGGAGGTGGTGGCGGCCGGGACGCTCGGCAACGTGCGGATGATCCGGAGCTGGTGGCTGAACAACAACGTCGGCACGCCGCTGGGCGGGCAGTTGGAGGGCACGCTCGATTGGGAGCAGTGGCAGGGGCCGGCGGCCCGGCGCCCGCTCGACCCGGCGCGGTTTCGCAACTGGCGGTTCTATTCCGACTACGCCGGCGGCATCGTGGCCGACCAGGGGGCGCACGTCTACGACGGCATCCACATGCTCATGAACGCGTCGTACCCGCTGGCGGTGACGGCGGCGGGCGGGCGGCCGCACCGGGCGGGGATCGATACGGCGGAGAGCGTGGTCGTCACCGCGGAGTATCCGGAGGACTTTCTGGGCGTCTTTTCGATCAACTACGCCGCGATGAAGTATGCGTCGAGGAATGACCAGTTGAACCAGCTCGACGGGGACAAGGCGCGGATGGACATCGGGCGGGAGATCTGCAAGGTGTACGCGGCGGGCAAAGAGGAAGAGGTGATGCTGGAGCGGAAGTCCGTTCGCGGCTTCGGCTACGCGACCGAGTTGCACGTGCGGAACTTTCTGGAGTGCGTGCGGACGCGCAACAAACCGACCGCGCCGATGGCGCTCGGCTTCCAGGCGGCGCTGGTGGTGCAGTTGGCGAATCTCTCGCTTAAGCACGGCAAGCGGATGCGCTGGAACGCGACGGCGTGGAAGGTGGAAGGTTGACGCGGCGGGAGCTGCTGGCCGCGCCGTTCGTGAAGGCGGCGACCGCGCGCCGTCCGAATATCCTGGTGCTGCTGACGGACCAACAGACGCACAACGCCTGGAGCGGGTGCGGCAACGCGTGGCTGAAGACGCCGGCGATCGATTCGATCGCGCGGCGCGGCACGGTGTTTACGAACGCGGTCTGCCCGTACCCGGTCTGCTCGCCGTCGCGGTCGTCGATCTTCACAGGCCGCCTGCCGCACGAGACCGGCGTGATGGGCAACAACGGCGCAATCCCCGCGGGCATGGCTTCGATGGGCGAACTGTTTCGCG
>CAYMTH010001005.1:0-1944 GCA_964393235.1 uncultured Solibacteraceae bacterium
TCCTTCTTCACGAATACGATCTCCTTGCCGCGCTGGAACAACGTAAACTTACCGCCGCCGTTGAACACCACCCGCACCCCCGCCGGCGCGAACGTGAATTCCGTGTCGCTCTCCGATTTCAGCGGGAACTGCGGCTGCCCGGGAATGTCGACCAGCAACTGCCCGTCCTTCCCGCTCAGCGAAATCTCGATCGGCGCCGCGTCAGTCTTATAGTCGCCCGCATACCGCGACAGCACCTCCGCTGCGACCTTCCGGATTTCCGGCGCGGCCGCGCTGCCCTTCTTCGCGAACGGAAACTCCCGCCCGCCCTGGTGCAGTACGAAGCCGCCCTTCTGGTCGAACACCATCCGGATGCCCGCCATCGCGAAGCTGAACTCGGTCGGGCTGTCGGCCGCCAGTGCGAACTCCTGTTGTCCGTCGGCCTGTGCCTTCAATACGCTCCCCGCCGCGGTCACCTTGATCCCCAGCGGGATCGCCGCCGAAACGTATTCGCCCGCATAGGAAGCCAGTGTTTCGGCCGAAATGTTGACGTTCACCGGTTCTTTGGCGCCGGCCTTGCGCAACACCGCCGCCGCGTCGTCCTTTTTCTCCGCGATCGCCGCCTTTAGCGCCGCGGTCAGGTCCTCGGGCTTGAACGGCGCGCTCAGCGCGGCCTGCAGCGTCGGGATGTCGCCACCGCCGACGGTCATGTTCAACTGCCGCGGGCTGACGGCGACGCCGCTTGCCACCAGCGCCTTCACGATTTCCGCCTTCTGCTTCTGTAACGCGCTGTCGAGGATCGACGACTTATAGAATGTATCGGTGACGTTCGGGTTCGCTCCCTTTTCCAGCAGGAACTTCGCCACGTCCGTGTGCCCGTTGAACACGGCGAGGTAGAGCGGCGTGGCGCCGTACTGGTTCTTCGCTTCGATCGGGGCTCCGGCGGCCAGCAGTTTCGTGACCTCGGCGAGTTGCCCGCGGCGCGCCGCTACCAGCAGGTCCTCTCCGGGATCGGCACACACCAACGATGCGCTCAGCAGCACTATAATCAGGGATAGTTTCATGCGGCCTCTCCTTCCCCAAACGTATCTAAGGACATTTTGTTCCTTCTTATTTATAGCAACGCCCGTGCTCGCCGATTGGGTCGATTGGCGCGGCCCGAACCGCGACGGGCGTTCGCCGGAAAAGAACCTGCCGGCCGCCTGGTCGCCCGCCGGGCAGAACCTCTCCTGGAAGGCGCCGGTCGGCGGCCGCTCCGCGCCGGTCGTGCACGGGGATCACATCTACCTCCTCACCACCGCCGGCACCGGTAAGACCCTACAGGAGCGCCTCGTCTGCCTGAACGCCGACACCGGCAAACAGCTCTGGGAACAGAAGCTGAATCTCTGGTTGAGCGACGTTCCCCCGCACCGTGCCGCCTGGTCCTCGCCCTCCGTCGATCCGGTCTCCGGCAACGTCTACGTGTTCAGCGTCCACGGCATGCTCACCGCCTTCACGCGGGACGGCAAAAAGGTGTGGGAACGGTCGCTCGTCGAAGATTTTGCGCTCGTAACGACGCACGGCGGCCGCACCGTCTCGCCCGTCATCGACGGCGATCTGGTCATCGTCAGCGGCGTCGCCACCGGCTGGGGACAGTACTCCCGCGCCGGCCATCGCTTCTTTGCATTCGACCGCAAGAACGGCGACCTCGTCTACCTCAGCGCCCCCGGCGGCCGTCCCTATGACACCACCTACTCGCCGCCCATCATCGCCGAAGTCGACGGCGTCCGCCAGCTCATCTCCGGCGCCGGCGACGGGAACGCACACGCCATCAAGGCCCAGACCGGCGAGCCGCTCTGGCGCTTCGACGTCTCCAAGCGCGGCCTCAATACCGGCGTTGTCGTGAACGGCAAGACGGCCTACATCACCCATTCGGAAGAGAACCTCGACACGAATGAAATGGGCCTCTTCGCCGCCGTCGACGCC
>CAYMTH010001006.1:0-1941 GCA_964393235.1 uncultured Solibacteraceae bacterium
TCCTGCGTGACGGGGCCTTTGGACTTGGTGCCATTTTCGCGAGCGATGCGGGCGCGTTCTTCGGGGGTGAGGGGCATAACTGTTCCTTTCCTGGGGCTGAAATGCGAATGGCCCGCGTCCGGGTGGGCGCAGGCCATTCTGCCTTCAATGTACAAGAGCGGAAACTGCCAATCGCTCAGTTGTGAAATGGA
Source organism: uncultured Solibacteraceae bacterium (assembly GCA_964393235.1). GTDB lineage: Bacteria > Acidobacteriota > Terriglobia > Bryobacterales > Bryobacteraceae. Next base: position 192 of record CAYMTH010001006.1, read on the forward strand.
TGTTATTGATTTATGGGCAAATATTTTTCTTGAATGGCTGTGAACGGCGCTCCCGCGGAGACCGGGATGCAAAGATTCGCGGAGGATTAGGCCACGCCCCTCCGCGCGGCTTGCCACCCTTGGCGCCACTGGGCCATCAACTCGTCTACCAGCTTCTTGTGCGCAGGAAGCCCGGCGATGTTGGTGTTTTCCTGCGGGTCCGTGTGATGGTCATAGAGTTCAACCGCCTCGATCCTGGAACGATCGCGACGGTCCAGCCACACCGTGAACCGATAGCGGTCCGTACGCATCGAGTAGCCCATCAGCTTCTGCCCTCGCGGATACTGGCTGAACGCCGCCTGTTTCCATGGGCGCGACGGGTTGTCGAGCAATGGTTTGAAGCTCGATCCTTCGAGGTGTCCGGGCAACGGCAGGCCCGCCAATTCCGCGAGCGTCGGGTAGATGTCGACGAATTCGACGAGTGCCCGGCTGCGACGGCCGGCGGTCTTCATCGCGGGAGCAGAAAGCAGCAAGGGTGCATTCGTGTCGTTTTCGACGTTGCTGTGCTTGCACCATTCCCCGTGTTCACCGAGTTTCCAGCCGTGATCGCCCCACAAGACGACAATCGTGTTTTGCCGCATTCCCTGGCGGTCGAGTTCGTCGAGCACCTTTCCGATCTGGGCATCCGTGTAGCTGACCGCCGCATGGTAGCCGTGCTTGAGTTTGCGGGCCAATTCCGGGGGCAATGATCCTTCCGCCGGTATGCCGGGGTAGTTCCGCAATTCGCCGCTGTTCGTCAACGCGAACTCGGGGGCGTCCTTGGGGCGAACCGGATTGGGCGCCGGCGGAATTTTCGCGGGGTCGTACATGTCCCAGTACTTTTTCGGCGCCACGAACGGCAGGTGCGGCTTGGCGAATCCGACGGCCAGAAAGAAGGGCTCGGCCTTATTCGCTCGTTGCCGCAGCGCGCTCACCGCGAGTTCCGCCACCTGGCCATCTTTATAGAAGTTGTCCGGCACGTCAGCCGACTCGAACGCCGGACCGTCCTTCTGCTTTGGCCTGTCGTCGTCCTTCCCGGGTTTGCCATGCGAACCGGCATACGTGGGGGCGCGGGGAGTCTGCCAGGGCACGGACCAGGAGCGCTCATCGTCATAGCCGGGATGGAAAATCTTCCCGATGCCCTGGACGAAATAGCCGTTCTGTCTGAAGTGTTGCGGCAGGGTGACAACTTCCGGCATCGCCTTGCGGAAGTGCGTGACCAGATCCCAGACTTGTGTCGTATCCGGTCTGGCCCCCGTCAGCAGACTCGTCCGCGAGGGAGAACAAACGGCCTGCTGCACATAGGCCCGCTCGAAGACCATTCCCTGCCGCGCGAGGCGGTCGATGTTCGGGCTCTTGATCTCGCGCACGCCATAGCACCCGAGTTCGGGCCGCAAATCATCCACCGCAAAGAAGAGCACGTTGGGCCGTTTGCGTTTTTCCTGTGCGCGCAGCGCCCAGGCAAGCGCCCCCTGGCAAAGCAGTTTTCTACGACTCAGTGATTTCATCATTTGCTTTCTAAACCCACAAGACCGGTTGGCGGATGAAGAAGTTGCGCACCACTTCTTCGACATTCGAACTCGCGGGCAGCTTTCCCCATACGTCGAGATAATCCTGCCGTCCAAAGGCCAAGCCGCCAAAGAGCAGGGCGGCCTGGCGCATCGGCCATTGTTCGAAATACATGACGTCGGGTGGATGCTTCCATTTCTTCTTGTCCGCGATGAAGGGGAAC
>CAYMTH010001007.1:0-1940 GCA_964393235.1 uncultured Solibacteraceae bacterium
GAGGTCGTCACCGACCTCCTCACCGGCGCCGGCAAATCCAGCTTCTCCGTCCCCGGCGCGCTCTACTACCAGCGCGACTTCGTCAAGGCCAAGGACGATCCCGAAGCCCCCGACGCCCACGACCTCGTCAACCAGCCCGACACCGTCGACGAGTTCACCGTCACCTATTCCAAGGTCTTCCTCGGCATCTCGGTCGCCTGCATCTCCTGCCACGACGGCGCCCATCACCTGGAAAAGGTGAACCTCTATCTCGTCCAGAAGAAGCGCGAGGACTTCTTTTCCCAGGCCGCCTTCTTCGGCAAAACCCGCCAGATCATGAACTGGGAGAACGGCTACCAGGCCAACACCGAGTACACCGTCGACGACGAAGCCCCCGGCTACGACCGCAAGGCCGACAGCATCGTCCGCGTGCCGCGCCGCGGCGCCGGCCTCGCCCCGCCCCGGTTCCTGCTGACCGGCGAATCCCCCCGCGAAGGCGAAAACGCCCGCGACGGCCTCGCCCGCATGATGACGTCCCACATTCAGTTCCGCCGCGCCTTCATGAACCGGCTCTGGTCGGAACTCATGGGCTTCGGAATCGTCGAACCGGTCGACGACTTCGACCTCGCCCGCTACGACGCCAAGAACCCGCCTCCCGCCCCATGGACCATCCAGCCGTCGAACCCCGAACTGCTCGACGCCATGGCCGAGGACTTCGGCAAGAACAACTTCAGCTTCCGCCACGCCATCCGCACCATCATGAAGTCGAGCGCCTACCAGCTCTCCTCCAGCTTCCCCGGCGAATGGAACGACAAGTACACGTCCTATTTCGCCCGCAAGTACGTCCGCATGCTCACCGCGCCCGAAATCCACGACGCCATCTCGCTCGCCACCGGCCGCCCCGGCAGCTTCTCATCCGGCACCGAAAAGGTCTCCATGGCCATGCAGATGCCCGAGCCCGGCAAGGCCGGTAACGACGTCAAGACCTTCATGCGCACCTTCGGCCAGGCCTCGCGCGACGACATGCCGAAGAAGGTCCCGCAGAGCTCGCTGCAGGCCATGCTGCTCATGCAGTCGAAGGTGGTCACCGAAAAGGTGAACGCCAGCAAGGGCGGCCTGCTCGCCGGCCTGCTCGAAAAGACCGCCGACAATAAGGCGCTCGTCGAACAGCTCTACCTCCATACCGTTTCCCGCAAACCGTCCGCCCCCGAACTGCAGGTCGGCCTCGAGGCCCTCGCCAAGGACCGCCGCCGCGGCGCCGAAAACCTCCAGTGGGCGCTGCTCAACTCGCCCGAATTCCTCTTCAACTACTGAGGCAACCATGGACAAGCGCGTATCTGATTTCCTGTCCTCCCGCCGCGATATTCTCAAGCTCGGCGGCCACGGCCTGCTCGGCGCCTTCGCCAGCCAGGCGATGCTCCCCGTCCAGGTGAAAGCCGCCGGCCGCGCCAATCCCCGCGGCACCGCCCGCTTCTGCATCGTCATCGAACTCGCCGGCGCGCTCAGCCATATCGATTCGTTCGACTTCAAGGAAGACGCCGGCACACAAAAGGACTTCGACGTCCGCAAGGTCAAGGACGATCTCTACCTCCCTTACCGCCTCTTCCCCGAACTCTCCAAGGAGATGGACAAGATCACCGTCGTCCGCTCCATGAAGAGCCACGAGGTCGTCCACTTCCGCGGCCAGTATTACAACCAGGCCGGCCGCCCGCTCAACCCCGCCCAGGCGTCCGAGATCCCCTCGGTCGGCTCCGTCATCAGCTACGAGTTCGAAAACCAGCGCCGCGAAAAGGACAGCTTCCCCACCTACATCGGCTGCAACCTCGATACCTCCGGCTGCGGCGCCCTCTCCACCGGCTTCCTGCCCCCGCGCTTCTCCGTGCTCGACGTCAACCTGCGCGAAGGCTCCGCCGCCGCCCCGGGCGACGCCGAGGCGATGGCCGTGCTCGAGGAGCGCTACC
>CAYMTH010001008.1:0-1936 GCA_964393235.1 uncultured Solibacteraceae bacterium
AAACCGCCACCAACGGCTTCAGTTCCCCCCTCGTCACCGCCAAACGCACCTACTTCGTCAACTCCGTCGGCGCCCTCTTCGCCGTCGACCTCGCCACCGGCCGGGAACTCTGGTCCACCCGCCTCGAATCCACCACCTGGGCCTCCGCCCTCGCCGCCGGCGATCGCGTCTACTTCTTCACCGGCGACGGCGCCGCCTACGCCTTCCGCGACAGCGATACCCTCGAACTCCTCGGCGAAAGCCGCCTCGATACCGAATCCCTCGTCTACGCCGTCACCCCCCTCGATAACGCCTTCCTCATCCGCACCGGCCGCAAACTTCGCAAAGTCGTCAACAAAGGCGAACACGATCCCAATCCCCCCGCGAAAAAAACGGTTTCCGAAAAGAAGCCCATCCTCCCCGATCTCCCCCCCCCCCCCCCCCCCCCGCCCCGCCCCCCCCCCCCCAACCAAGCCCGCCCCCCCCGATCGCCCCCCCGCCCCTCCCGGCAAACCCGGCGACCGCCGCGTCAATAAAGCCGACGGCCTCACCTACGCCTGGATCCCCGCCGGCCGCTTCCTCCGCGGCTGCTCCGCCGGCGACGCCCGCTGCGAAGCCGACGAAAAACCCGCCCACCCCGTCACCCTCACCCGCGGCTTCTGGATCCAGACCACGGAGGTGACCGTCGAGGCCTACCGCAAATCCACCGCCCTCCCCGCCGAGGCCCCCTCCTGGAACCCCAACTGGGAAAATCCCAAACTCCCCATGGTCCGCGTCGACTACGCCGCCGCCGCCGCCTACTGCCGCTGGGCCGGCGGTCGCCTCCCCACCGAAGCTGAATGGGAGTACGCCGCCCGCGCCGGCGCCCAGGCACCCACCTACGGCGATCTCCCCGATGTCGCCTGGTCGGCCGACAACAGCGGCCGTGAACCGCTCGACTCCGCCAAACTCGCCGCCGAACAGCGCGGCGCCTACATGCCCACCCTCCGCCAGAACGGCAACCGCCCCCACCCGCCTGCCGAAAAGAGCCCCAACGCCTTCGGCCTCTTCGACATCCTCGGCAACGTCGCCGAATGGACCGCCGACTGGCACGACCTCTACTCCGCCACCCCCGTCACCGACCCCCGCGGCCCCGCCGACGGTGAAAAGCGGATCGCCCGCGGCGGTACGTACTCTTTCCCTCCGGCCAGCCTCCGCGCCTCCGCGCGCCTCAAGCTCGGCGAATCCAACGCCAACGACTTTACAGGTATCCGATGCGTGCAATAGCCCTCTTCCTCTCCGCCGCCGCCGCCCTGCTCGCCCAGAGCTCCGGCCGCCTCTCCGGCTCCATCCTGGACCCCAACGCCGCCGCCGTCCCCCACGCCGCCGTCACCGTCATCAACCCCGCCACCGCCGCCAAACGCGCCACCACCGCCGACGCCGAAGGCCGCTACTTCTTCCCCGACCTCCCCATCGGCCTCTACGACCTCGAGGTCCAGGCCGCCGGCTTCGCCCCCCGCCGCCTCGGCCGCATCTCCCTCACCGTCGCCTCCGCCCTCCGCCTCGACGTCCAGCTCTCCGTCGCCGCAACCTCCGATTCCGTCGACGTCGTCGACCGTACCCCCGCCATCGAGCCCCAAAGCGCCAACGGCGTCATGGTCTCCGCCCGGGCCCTCCGCGAGGTCCCCATCAACGGCCGCGACTACGGCCGCCTCTCCCTCCTCGCCCCCGGCGCCGTCGCCCGCTCCACCTCCCTCGGCGACCTCTCCTTCAACGGCCTCCACCCCGGCCACAACAACTTCACCATGGACGGCGTCGACGTCTCCCGCGGCGATCAGCCCACCACCACCGACGGCTTCTCCCGCGGCGCCCGCCTCCTCACCGGCTCCATCGATACCATGGCCGAATTCCGTATCCAGACCTCCAACTACCGCGCCGAGTACGGCCGCGCCGCCGGCAGCGTCGTCACCATCGCCAC
>CAYMTH010001009.1:0-1936 GCA_964393235.1 uncultured Solibacteraceae bacterium
TGGGCGTCGGCGACGTAGAGGTTGCCGGCGCGGTCGGCGGCGATGGAGGAGACGAGGCGGAAGAGGCTGTTGGCGGCGGGGCCGGCGGTGGGGGCGCCGGAGGTGCCGGGGCGGCCGGCGTAGAGGCGGATGGAGGTGGCGCCGTAGTCGACGCGGGCGATGGCGGTGGAATCGAAGGCGGCGTAGAGGTTGTCGGCGCCGTCGATGGCGAGGCCGGTGGGATTGGCGAGCTGGGCGGTGGCGAGGGGGGTGCCGGAGGCGGTGGGGACTACGGAGCCGCCGCCGGCGAAGGTTTCGATGGTCCCGCGCGAGAGGTTGACGCGGCGGATGCGGCGGTTGCCGCTGTCGGCGATGTAGAGCCAGCCGCGGGAATCGACGGCGACGCCGCGGGGGGTGTTGAGGGAGGCGGAGGTAGCCGGGCCGCCGTCGCCGCCGAAGCGGGCGAAGCCGGTGCCGGCGACGCGCTCGAGGCGGCCGGCGGGGGAGAGGCGGACGACGATGTGCTGGTTGGTGAGGGAGAAGTAGAGGTTGCCGGCGGCGTCGGCGGCGGGTTTGCCCCAGAAGCCCGGGGAGAGCGGGTAGCGGAGGGCGTCGACGCCGCTGGCGAGCGACGGGTCGGTTCCGGCGAGGGTGGTGATCAGGTTAGAGGTAAACGTCTGACCGGGGAGGGCTAAGGCCGCCAGCAGCGGCAAAACAAGGCGCAACGACATCCTACAGCCATGGTATGACACACCGTTATTCGCGGATTCCCGCGTCGATGTCCATCACAATCTTTGCAAGTTGATCCGGGTTACGGAGGAGATTGCGGATGCCGAAGGCGGCGTGGCGCTCGTAGAAGAGCTCGACGGCGTAGAGGGAGGCGGCGTAGGCGACCATGGCGTTGCGGGTGGACAGGCGGGACCAGGACTGGGAGAGCTGGGCGAGCGGGGGGAGTTCGCCGGCTTTGGCGGCGGCGCGGATGGCGGCGCGGCGGGCGGGCGAGAGCTGTTCGCCGCTGAGGCGTTGGGCGAGGCCCTCGTGGAGCCAGGCGGGCCAGTTGCCGGTGGCGGCGAGGCAGGCGTGCACGACCTCATGGGAAAGGGAGCGGCGCGTGTTGGCGCCGCCGGGGTCGGCCTCAAGCAGGGCGACGCGGATGCGGCCGTCAAAGAGGCCGCCGGACCATTCGGCGGCACCGGTGGCGCGCATGTAGTCGTCGCGGGTCTGGGCGATGACGGCGAGACGTTCGGGGGTCTGACAGCCGAGTTCGAACGAGATGCGGGAGTACTCCTGTTCGAGGACGCCGAGCAGGGCGCGGGCGGTGTCGCGGGGCATGATGGCGGGATCGAACCGGAAAACGAACCGGGGGCTGTGGAGAGGCTCGCCGGTGCGGTCGGCCTGCTGTTCGCGGAGGGCCTGGGCGAGCAGCTTCTCGATGGCGGGGTTGGGCCGGATGGCGAGCGAATCCTTCCAGAAGCCGATGGCGCGGACGCCCATGTCGTTACGGTAAGCGGCGATGCCGGCGGCGGCGAGGACGTTGGGATCGCGGGGGGAGAGGGCGAGGGCGCGTTCGGCGAGGGCGAGTGCCTCGGCGTTGCGGTTGTCATTGAGCAGGCCGGCGAAGGACTGCTGGTTCTGCTGGCGGGTTTCGGGGGTGTAGCGGGAGTTGGAAGGAGCGTCGACGGAGGAGGCGGCGCGGCGGGCCTGGTCCCAGGCGTCGAGACCGTCGAGCTGGCGGCCGGGGAGGAAACCGCGGAGGGTCTGGCCGTTGTGGGTGACCTCGACCGAGTAGCAGCCGTTCATGGCGAACTTGATGGTGGCCGGGGTGCCCTTGGCGAGTTTGGCGATGGCGGGGTCGCCGGGTTCGCACGCTTCGCGCAGTTCGGCGCCGTCTTCGAGGATGGTGACCGCGGCGGCGAACAGGAGCAGGAGCCCGGGCATACCCTTATTGTTCGGGCGC
>CAYMTH010001010.1:0-1932 GCA_964393235.1 uncultured Solibacteraceae bacterium
TCTTGTGCGGGGACAGGCTGAAGCCGTGTCCCCGGAGTGAGGGCTTTGGGTGTGTGGGGGGATGGGGTGGGGCTCTTGCGCGGGGACAGGCTGAAGCCGTGTCCCCGACGGGGGGGGGCGGTGATTATTTGAGGTACGAGGCGAGCCAGTTGAGGACTTCCTGCATGTGGTGGCGGTTGTTTTCGCCCTTCAGGATCCAGTGGCCTTCGTCGGGGAACACCATCAGGCGCGCGGGGATGCCCTGGCGCTGTAACAGCTTGAACGTCATGAGGCTCTCGCCCACCGGGACGCGGTAGTCGAGTTCGCCTTGCGTAATCAGCGTCGGGGTCTTCCACTCGGCCGCGTAACGGAACGGGCTCTGGTCCATCCACTGCCCTTTGCCGGTCTCCCAAACCTTCGCGCCCATGCGGAGCTCGCGCGACAGGCCGCCGTCGTTGGCGCCGTACTGGGACTCGTTATTCACGGCGCCGGCGTGGTTCACCATGCACTTGAACTGGCGCGTATGGCCGTTGAACCAGTTCATCAGATAGCCGCCGTAGCTGGCGCCGAGGGCGCACTGCTTCTCCTTGTCGAGCCAGGGGTATTTGGCCGCCGCCGCGTCGACGGCTTCGAGGATCTCGCGGGCGGGGCCGCGGAGGACATCGCGCTCAATATCGTCGGCGAACTTCTCGCCGAAACCCGTCGAGCCGGTGTAGTTCGTCATCATCAGCGCGTAGCCGGGGCTGGTGAGGAGGTGATAGTTCCAGCGCGTCGAGAACGCATCGGCCGACATCGAGTTGGGCCCGCCGTGCGGGAAGACGAGGATCGGGTACTTCTTGGTCTTGTCGAGGGCGGGCGGGGGGACCAGGATGGAGTGGATCTTCTTGCCGTTCTTCGCCGTGAACCAGAAGTGCTCGGGGGCGGGCATGTCGAGCTGGGCGAGGCGGGCGGCGTTGAAGCTCGTCAGCAGCGTGTGGCCCGGGCCGTCGATGCGGGCGATCTCGGCGGGCTGGGTGGAGGCCGAGTAGCTGGCGACGAGCTTCGCGCCGGCGTACTTGGGGCTCGTATAGCCGCCGGCTTTGGGTTCGAACAGCTTCTTCGGCGTGCCGCCGGCGGCGGGGACCTGGAAGAGCTTCGAATACCCTTCGTCTTCGGCGGAGAAGGTCATGGTCACGCTGTCGGGGGAGATGTCGAAGTCGGCCACGGAGCGGTCAAAGGCCGGGGCGAGCGGGGTGGCGGGGCGTAGGGCGTCTTGCCGTCGGGGGAGAAGGCCGGCTGAGTGTAGCTGTGGCCGGGTTTGGTGAGCAGCTGCGGCTCGCCGCCGTTGCGGCTGATGCGGTAGAGGTGGGTCTCGGTTTCGGCAGTCATCATCTCGTGCTTGTTGCTGGAGGCGGCGAAGACGATGGACCGGCCGTCGGGGGCCCAGACTGGTTGCAGGGTCTGGTCCGAACTGAGGCCGGAGCGGGCGCCGGAGAGGGTGGATTTTTCGAGGAGATCGACGGGGGCGGCGGCGCCGAATTCCCAGACGTAGAGGTGGGGGCGGGAGTCGTCGAGCCAGGCGTTCCAGTAGCGGACGGGCATGGCGTCGTAGACGCGGGCGGTGGATTTGCCCGGGTTCTTTTGCGGGCCCTTGACGGTCGATTCGAAGAGCAGGCCCTGGCCGTCGGGACGCCACTGCGGGTTGGACGGGGCGGTGGGGAGGGTGGTGAGGCGCTGGGCTTCGCCGCCGGTGACGGGGAGGAGGTAGAGCTGGGCGACGTCGTCGCCTTCGCGTTTGGCGGTGAAGACGATTTTGGACGAGTCCGGGGACCAGACGACGCCGGATTCCGAGCCCTTGGTGGCCGTCAGGCGGCGGGCGGGGGCGGAGCCGTCGACGGGGACGAGCCAGAGGTCGGAGACGGTTTTGGCGGGGTCGTAGTCGGGCTCGGTGAGGGAGAAGACCACCCACTTGCC
>CAYMTH010001011.1:0-1921 GCA_964393235.1 uncultured Solibacteraceae bacterium
GTTGCACAAGGGGCCCATGAGGTTCAGGACGGTCCGGATCTTGAGTTCGGAACGGACGGGACCGGCGTGGCGGAGGGCGGGGTGGAGCTTCGGGGCGAAGAGGAAGCCGATGCCGGTTTCGCGGATGCTTTCGCCCATGCGTTCGGGGTCGATGTCGATTTTGACCCCGAGGGCCTCCAGAACGTCGGCGCTGCCGCACATGGAGCTGGCCGAACGGTTGCCGTGCTTGGCCACCTTGACGCCCGCGCCGGCGACGACGAAGGCGGCCACGGTCGAGATGTTGAACGTATTGGCTTCATCGCCGCCGGTGCCGCAGGTGTCGAGCGACGGGCCGGGGCCGGGGTCGACGCGGATCATCTCCGCGCGCATGGCGCGGGCGAACCCCGCGAGCACCTCGGCGCCGACCTTGCGCGGGGGGAGGAGCACGAGAAACGCCGACAGCTGGACGGGCGTCACCTCGCCGGCGAGGATGAGGCGCATGGCGTCTTCGGCATCCTGGCCGTCGAAGTGTTTCTCGCGAACCAGTTGGTGAATAAACGGTAAAAAGGCGGTTTGGTTGTCCGGCACGATGGTAAACTGTGAGTTTACCGTATGAAAATCCACGAATACCAAGGAAAGGCGATTCTGGCCCGCTACGGCGTGCCGGTGCCACAGAGCAAGGTCGCCTTCACCGGTCAAGAGGCAGAAGCCGCGGCCAAGGAGTTGGGCGGCTTCGGGGGCGTGAAAGCCCAGATTCATGCCGGGGGCCGCGGGAAGGGCGGCGGCGTTAAGGTCTGCAAGACCGTCGAGGACGCGGTCGAGGCATCGAAGAAGATCCTCGGCATGCAGCTGGTGACGCACCAGACGGGTCCGCAGGGGCAGACGGTGCGGCGGCTGCTGATTGAAGAGGCGCTGCCGATTGAGAAGGAGTTCTACCTCGGCATCACGCTGGATCGCGTGACGGGGAAGAACGTTTTCATGGCGTCGTCGGAAGGCGGCATGGAGATCGAAGAGGTCGCCCACAAGACGCCGGAAAAGATTTTGAAGGAGACCATCGAGCCGGGGATCGGCTTGCAGGGTTTCCAGGCGCGCAACCTGGCGTTCGGGATCGGCATCCCGGCCAAGAGCGTGAACGCGGCGGCGAAGGCGATGATGGCGCTGGCGAAGGCTTACGACGAAGCCGACGCTTCGCTGGCGGAGATCAATCCGTTCATTCTGTTGAAAGACGGGCGCGTGATGGCGCTCGACGCCAAGATCAACATCGACGATAACGCGCTGTACCGGCACCCGGACTTCACGGACCTGCGGGATCTGGACGAAGAAGATCCGCTGGAAGTGGAAGCGTCGAAGTTCTCGCTGAACTACATCAAGCTCGACGGCAACGTGGGCTGCATGGTGAACGGCGCGGGTCTGGCGATGGCCACGATGGACATCATCAAGTGGGCGGGCGGCGAGCCGGCGAACTTCCTGGACGTCGGCGGCGGCGCGAATGAAGAGCAGATCAAGAACGCGTTCCGGATTCTGCTGTCTGACGCGGCGGTGAAGGCGGTGCTGATCAACATCTTCGGCGGCATTCTGCGGTGCGACGTGCTGGCGACGGGCGTGGTGAACGCGGCGCGCGACCTGCACATTGCGCTGCCGGTGGTGGTGCGGATGGAAGGCACGAACGTCGAAGAGGGCAAGCGGATTCTGGCCGAGTCGGGGTTGAACTTTATCGTCGCCAACGGCATGAAGGACGCGGCGGAGAAGGTCGTGGGAGCTGCGAAATGAGCGTACTGGTAAATAAAGGGACTCGCCTGCTGGTGCAGGGCTACACGGGTGCGCAGGGCACCTTTCACGCGACGAACTCGATCAACTACGGCACCAACGTCGTGGGCGGCGTGACGCCGGGCAAGGGCGGCACGAAGCACCTGGACCGTCCGGTGTTCGACACCGTGGGTGC
>CAYMTH010001012.1:0-1920 GCA_964393235.1 uncultured Solibacteraceae bacterium
AAGGCGCGACGGGGGACGGGCAGGCGCCAGATGCCGCGGCCGTAGGTGGCGGCGATGAGGATGCGGTCGCGGGCGTGGAAGACGAGGTCGGAGACGATGACGTTGGGCAGGTTGCAGGAGATGTTGATCCAGTCGCCGTTCTGACGGGCCCAGACGCCGGCGTCGCCGGCGGCGAAGAGGCGGTGGGGCAGATCGGGTTCGACGGCGAGGCCGTTGTAGACGACGTTGGGGAGGGCGCCTTCGTCGATGTCGAACCAGGTGTCGCCCTGGTCGGGGGATTCGAAGACGTGGGAAAAGGCGAGGGGGCCGCCGTCGATGGAGACGGCGGGGGAGGTGGAGGAGCCGACGGCGATGTAGACGTGGCGGGGGTTGGCGGGATGGAGGCGGAGCTGGGTGATGACGCGGCGGGGGACGTCGGGGCCGGCGAGGTCGGCGGACCAGGTGAGGCCGTCGTCGGTGGAGCGGAAGATGGCGCCGTTGGTGGTGGCGATGAAGATGAGATCGGGCTGGAGGGGTGAGAACTCGATGGCGGAGATGGCGGAGCCGTCGAAGAAGTGGGAGGCGGGCTGCCAGGCGGCGGTGCGGGAGTCGTAGCGCCAGAGGCGGGAGGTGCCGAGCCAGAGTTCGTGGCGGGACTTGCGGGGGCGAAAGGCGAGGATGGTGAGGGCGCGGAGGGCGCGTTCTTCGCGGGAGAGGTCTGGGGTGACGTTGGTCCAGCCGCCGAGGAGCTGGTTGTTGGCGAAGGGCTGGCCGGGATCATGGCGTTCGATGAGGGAATCGGCGGTGGAGGCGAAGACGCGGAGGGGGTTGGCGGGGTCGAAGACGAGCCAGCCGCCGTCGCCGCCGAGGACACGGGTGAAGTGGGTGGGATCGTCCTTTGGCGTTTGTTTGCGGCCGGTGTGGCGGACGCCGGCGATGAGGGTGCCGGCGTCCTGGGCGCCGCCGCCGAAGACGCGGGAATCGGCGGCGCAGACGTCGAGATCGTAGAACATGGTGGTGACCATGCCGGCGGAGCGGGTGTGCCAGGTTTGGGCGCCGTCGGTGGTGACGGAGACGCCGCCGTCGTGGCCGGCGTAGATGGTGTTGTCGTCGAGGATGACGAGGGCGTGGTGGTCGGCGTGGACGAAGTGGGGCGGGGGGAGGCCGGGGGGGCCGCCGTCGCGCTGTTTGGTGGAGATCTGCTGCCAGGAGCGGCCGCCGTCGGTGGTGCGAAAGAGGTTGATCATGCCGACGACGACGTAGTTGGGATCGGTGGGGTGGATGGCGATGGTCTGGGCGTAGTCGAGGCGGCGTTCGGAGGAGAAGGGGGAGAGGTCGGAGGCGGTCCAGGAGCGGCCCTCGTCGTCGGTGCGGAAGATGCCGAGGAGTTGGCCGGCGCGGCCGGCGATGAGAGCGTAGAGGATGTGGGGATGGGAGGGGGAGATGGCGACGGAGATGCGGCCGCAGTGTTCGCCGGCGGGGAGGTCGCCGGCGTGGAGGTGGACCCATTCGGCGCCGAAATTGCTGGTTCGCCAGAGGCCGTTGCGGGTGCCGCGGGGTTCGAAGGCGGCGTAGAAAGTATGGGGTTTGTGCGGGTGGAAGACGACGTCCCAGCAGTTGTAGCGGCGGTTGCCGGCGAAGGGGATGTAGTCGAGGCCGGTGGCGCCGTAGTCGAGGAAGAGGCCGGAGAAAAGGGAGTCGTCCTTGGAAACGGAGGCGAAGGCGAGGGGGCGGCGGGGGTTGTCCTTGCGGGGTGCGCCGAAGGCGATGGAGGCGACGCGGCGGGGGTTGCGGCGTTCGACGGCGGGGTCGAGTTCGCGGCCGCCGGGCTGGGTGAGAAGGGGCGTCCAGGTGAAGCCGTTGTTCTCGGACTGGAAGAGGCCGGCGCCGGGGTAGGTGCCTGAGGAGAGATTGCCTTCGCCGGTGGCGCAGATGAGGAGG
>CAYMTH010001013.1:0-1916 GCA_964393235.1 uncultured Solibacteraceae bacterium
GTGAAGACTAAGAACCCCGTCGCCATGCAGAACGCCGATAAAGACGACGCCATCCTCGTGTCCGTCACCAAGGACGGTAAAGTCTACCTCGGCACCGATCAGTACAACAACCTGTCGGATATGGGAACCAAGGTGAAGGACCTCCTCACCAACCGGCTCGACAAAACCGTGTACTTCAAGTCCGACTCCCGCGCCCGCTTCGAACGCGTCGTGGAAGTCATCGACAACCTGCGCGGCTTTGGCGTCGACCAGCTCGGCCTCCTCACCGAACAGATTAAAGAAGGCGGCGCCCCCGCCGCTGCCCCTGCGCCTGGCATCTAACGGCGTCCCTTCCGACCTCATATCTAAGGAGCACTACTATGGCAATGGCAATGGGCAGTGGGGGTGGTCCCACCGCCGACATTAACATGACGCCTCTCATCGACGTGTTGCTCGTGCTGCTGATCATCTTCATGGTTATCACCCCGCTCACGCCGAAGGGCCTCGACGCGCTCGTTCCGCAGCCCCCGCCGCCGAACGCGCCGCCTCCGCCGCCGAATCAGGATCGTACCGTCGTGATCATCATCGCCAAGGACAAGTCCATGATGATCAACACGGAACCGATCACCGAAGACCGTCTCGGCGAGCGCCTCATGGAAGTCTTTAAGACCCGCGCTGAACGCGTCGTCTTCGTCAAGGGCGATCCCGACCTCGAATTCCAGTACGTCGCCCGCGCTATCGATATCGCCAAGGGCGCCGGGATCGACAAGGTCGGCCTCATGACCCCCAAGATCGAAGCCGGCCAGTAAGCCCGGACCTGTACGCTAACCAAGGAGATTTCGCGTGAAACTCAATCTACAACGCGCCATGACCGCCGTCGGTGTCCTGGTCCTGCTGCTCTCCGCCTCCGGTTGTGCCAAGCTCCAGTCGCGCGACAACCTCAACAAGGGCGTCCGTGAGTACAAGAGCGCCAAGTACGCCGAGGCCGTGAAGTACTTCCAGAAGGCCATCGAACTCGACCCCGAATTCACCACCGCCCGGCTCTACCTGGCTACCGCCTACATGAGCCAGTGGATCCCCGGCGCCGACTCGGAAGAGAACAACAAGTACGCCAAGGCCGCTGAAGACAACTTCAAGGCCGTTCTCGAAAAGAACCCCGACGATAAGCTCGCCATCGCCTCCATCGGCTCGATCTACTACAACCAGAAGAAGTTCGACATCGCCAAGGAATGGAACGACCGGCTCCTCAAAGTCGACCCGCAGAACAAGGAAGCCCTCTACACCCTCGGCGTCATCGCCTGGGGCAAGGCCTACCCCGTTCGCGGCGAGGCTCGCGCCAAGCTGAGCATGAAGCCCGAAGACCCGGGCCCGCTCAAGGATAAGAAGGTGCGCGAAGAGGTGAAAACCAAGAACCTCGCCATCGTTCAGGACGGCATCGCCAACCTCGAAAAGGCCGTCGCGATCGATAAGGACTACGACGACGCCCTCGCTTATCTCAACCTCATGCACCGCGAATTGGCTGACCTCGCCGAGACGTCTGAGGATTACAAGAAGGAAATCGCCATCGCCGACGACTTCGTCCAGAAGACCCTGGACGCCAAGAAGCGCAAGGCGGAAGAAGCCGAGAAGAAGGCTGCCCAGGGCATCAAGGCCGAAGGCAAGTAATCTTTTCCCTTCTCACTGTGTTCGTGGCCGGCTGCCTCCCGTTACGTGTACCCTGTAAGAAAAGGGGTCTCCTACGGTGAGTCAGCCGGCCAAGTTGTCTGATCTTCCGCAATCCGCGCCTCCCACCGCCCCCGAAGCGGCGCCCCCCGCCGCGCCCGCCGTCGACCCCATACTCGACAATCTCTTCTCCTCCCTCATCGAAAAGTTCGAACGCACCCACCCCGGCGAAGATTCCGCACCCCTTAAGGCCGCCTACCACCTCGCCCTCCGCA
>CAYMTH010001014.1:0-1910 GCA_964393235.1 uncultured Solibacteraceae bacterium
AGCCGACACAAGCCTGCCGACCGGAGGCCGGCTCCTTTCCCAAACCAGCGACCGCAGGTCGACTGGGGCGGCCGCGCCCGGAGGCCGGCTAGATTCGACCGGGACGATGGATCTGCCACGGGTCGAGATCGGCATCGACCATCGATTCGACGGGCTGCCGGGCAATGACGCGATTAGCCGGCTGGATGAATTCACAGTAGAAGTCCTGCCGGAAGCGGACGGGGTCCAATGCCTGCTGCAGCCGGAGGAAGTCGCGATCGATCTCCGGGCAGTCCTGGACGGTGGACAGGATGCGATGCCAGCGCGCATCGGCGGCGTGCCAGAGGTTATAGAAAAAGCCCACCTGCCGCCGCGGCGTGGAGAGCAGCCAGAGGGCGCCCCGCGTGCGACCCATGAAGGGCGAGGCGGAGGCGAAGACTTCATCGGAGACCAAGGCCGCCTCATCGATGATGAGCACATTGGCCGTATTGCCGGCGCTGGTATCGACATGGTGCGGCACGGCGAGGATATAAGATCCGTTGGGGAGGAGCAGGGAATGGCGCTCCCCGAAGGCGCGGCGCACGGGGAAGCCGAGGGCGCCGGCGAAGCGAACGAGTTTATGGATGAGCAAGCCGGCCTGGAACTTGGTGCGCGAGATGACCACGATGGCGTGGCCGGCATGGTGGACCGCATGATGGAGCGCCTTGACGGCGATAGTGGTGGACTTGCCCCACTGGCGGTTGCAGCATAGGATGAGATAGCGGGCGGGGGAGTCCAATACCTCGGCCTGGCGGACGCTGGGGCGGAAGCCGAGGCGGTCCGCAGCCCAAGCGGACGGCGGCGCGGGCGCGGAAGCCGGTTCGGCGGGCGCCGTGGCCGCGTCCGGACACACTTCGGCTGTGACCGCGGCCGCGAGGTCAAAGATCGACAGTGCACTGTGGATGGACTCCATGGGTCTCCCTCCTGCTGTTGGCCGCCTAGGCCGCGCGCGGATGGCGCGGGACGGGCGGCAGATGGTCCGGAATGTCCTCGCCGCGGGCGACGGCATCCGGCGGGACGACAACAATGGGCCGGCCGGGGAACTGTTCGCGGTAGGCGGCGACAATTTCGGGCGATGTTTCGTTGATCACGAGCGGCGACACCGCCTCGGCGGCCGGGGATGCGGTGGGTTCGTTCGGAACCTCCGTTTCCATGTTTTCAACGGGTTGCGAGGTGTTTTCGACCTCGATTTCCGGGGTGGGCGACGCCACGGCCGGAAAGTTGTGGTGAACGAATTTCAGCCGACGCTCCAGCCGGGCAATGCGGAGGTGGAGATGGTCCACCTGGCGGCTGAGCCGGGCGAGCGGGGCGCGCGGCGCAAAGAGCACCTGGACGGCGCGGCCTTCGACCTCCTGTTCGGCCATTTCGGGGGCCAAGTCGCCGGGTTTGCCGGTTTCCTCGACCAAGGCGAGATTGCGGAGATTGACCGTATCCCCATGAAGGCGGCGGATCTCCCACATGGCGACGGCGATTTCGCGGACAATGGAGCGGGCGACCTGGTTCACCGGCTGGTACTCGGCGAGCAGGGTGTCCATGAGGGCAAAGAAGGCCTGGCGATCCTCATTGCAGGCGCAGGCATAGTGCGGCGGCGCGAAGAGAGCCAAGCGGTCCGCGCGCTCGCCGTGCGTGAGCGCATTGCGGGAGGAGCGCAGCTTGCCCACCGCGGTGACCGGTCCTTTCGATTTCGCGCCGTTTTCACGAGCGATTTCGGCGCGCTGTTCGGGTGTGAGTGGCATACGAGTCCTTTCTGCCCCTAACGTAGCAGACGCGGAATGCGCGATCGTTCAGTCTGCAATCGCAAATCACTGAAAACAAGTCAAATAAAAATCTAAAACGTTTGTGACCGGCTTGCAGAACTTTTCCGAAAAAGGCGGGCAGTTCTCTGAACAGTT
>CAYMTH010001015.1:0-1909 GCA_964393235.1 uncultured Solibacteraceae bacterium
CCACGTGGAACAGCCGCCCGCCCGTCTCTTCCGACATCTTTTTCAGGTCCCCGTCGCTCGCCCCGTACCCGCTCATGTAATAAGCGCGCTGGTCGACATAGTAAATCGAGTAAATGATCGCGTCCGCCCGGTGCGCCGCCGCGATCGCATCTTTCAGCTTGTAACTCGACCCGAAGTCCATCCCGTCGGTGATCAGCACGATCGCCTTCCGCCCCACTTCCTGCTTCAGCTTCTCATCCGCCGCCAGATACACGGCGTCGTAGAGAATCGTGCCCTTCTGCTTCGACGTCGGCACCGGCCCCGGATGCAGCCCGCCCACGCTCGTCGACAGCCGCAGTCCTTCCAGCCCGCGCTTCAACAGCTTCGCCGAGTTCGTCGAATCCTGCAGCAGCTCCGCGTCCGCCCCGAAGCTGATCAGAAACGCCATGTCCTTCTGCCGCAGCACCTGATCGAAGAACTGCCCGGCCGCGATCTTCTCCTGCGGAATGAGACTCTCCTGGCTCCCGCTGACGTCCACCAGCAGCCCGATCGTCAAGGGAAGATTCGTCTCCCGCGAAAAGTACTTCAGCGGCTGCGGCTTGCCGTCTTCGTAGATCGTGAAGTCGTCCTTGGTCAGCGTCGACACCAGACCGTTACTCTTGTTCCGGACGGTGAACATCACGCTCACCAGTTCGACGTCCACCTTGATCGTCGGGAACTCTTCCACCTCGGCCGGCGGTTGCGGCTTTTGCGCGAACGCGCCCGCCGCCAGCGTCCAGATTGCGTTTCTGCGATTCACTAAACTCATAGATGGCCCCGTGGCCGATCCCGTTCCATGAGAAAAGCCCTCGCCCATCTGAAGTCTTCCGACCCCGTCATGGCTGGCATCCTCGCCCGTATCGGCCCTTACAAAATCGTCTCCCGCGAGCCCGACTTCACGACACTCGCCCGGTCGATTGTCTACCAGCAGGTCTCCGGCGCCGCCGCCTCGACCATGCTCACCCGCCTCACCGCCGCCGCCGGCCGCTCCGGCCGCCTCATCCCCAAACGCATCCTCGCCCTCGGCCCCGAGGGCATGCGCCCCTGCGGCATCTCCCGCCAGAAGGCCGCCTATCTGATGGCCCTCGCCGAAGCCCGCATCGACTGGAAGCGGCTCCCGGACCATCCCGACGACGAAGTCATCGCGCAGCTGACGGCCGTGAAGGGGATCGGTGTCTGGACGGCGCAGATGTTCCTGATGTTCGCCCTCCGCCGCCACGACGTACTGCCCACCGGCGACCTCGGCATCCGCAACGCCATCCACCGCGAGTACCAGCTCCCCGCCCCGCCGTCGCCGAAGCAGATCGAGGAGATCGGCGCCCCCTGGCGCCCCTACGCCTCCGTCGCCAGCTGGTACCTCTGGCGCTCCCTCGACGGCCCCGCCGCCCCCTCAGAAATCCCCTAGGAGCCAGGGTCCTCGGATTGTCCCCCCCCCCCCGAAATCTAAGATTTCTCCTAGGTGCCTGTCACCCAGGATTTCCCCTCCCCCTCCCCCAGCGCCCGGACCATCGGCACCCGCATCCCTCCGATCGCCGCCGACCACCCGTACCGCCCCTCCACCCGGTGCTCCGGATTCGCCACATACGACCCCGGCACAATCCGCCCCTCCCGCACCGCGAACCACCCCAGCACGTCCTCCTCCGGCACCGGCTGCACCTCCTCCGGCACCCGCGAATCCACAAACACCAGCCGCCCCTCCCCCCGCGCCTCGGCCGCCTTCTGCATATCCGGATCCCGCGGCGCCTCCCGCCCGATCGTCTCGTGCAAAAACTCCCGGAACACCCCGTTCACCCGCAAAAACCCCGGCCCCCCCCCCACCCCCCCCCCCCCACCCCGCCGGCGCCCCCCCCCCGGCCCCAACCCCGCGCTCCGCCAAAAAGGTGCCCCCCCC
>CAYMTH010001016.1:0-1909 GCA_964393235.1 uncultured Solibacteraceae bacterium
GACGACGGCCCCACGCCGTACACCGACCGGCTGGTCAGCGTGCTCGACAATGCCGACGCCAAGGCCACCTTCTTCATGATCGGCAACAAGGTGGCCGCGAACCCGGCCGGCGCCAAGCGGGTCGCCGATGCCGGCATGGATCTGGCGGCCGTTCCAGGGGAGGCGGTAGAGGGTGTAGGTGACGCTGCTCAGGTATTCGCGGGCGGCGGGGGTGATGGTGGAGTTAGGGGGCGGAGCGGGATGGGGACCGACGAGAGTGGCGGTGACGGAAGGCCAGGAGGTGAGCTTGGGGACGGTATTCCAGGCGAAGAACAGGGAGCCGGTAAGGGGAAGGAGGCCGACGCCGAAGAAGATGGTCCATGCTCCGACGTAGCGCTTGGCCTTGATGCGGGCGAAATAGGGGCTTTCGTCGAAGATGACGGCGGCGAAGATGAGGAGAAAGATGGATAGGAACCCGGCCAGGAAGCTGCGTCCGAAGGCGGAGGCGCGTTCGGGGCTGAACTGGAGGCCGGTGAGGCGGTCTTCGCGGGCGTCGCCGCGAAGGGTGTGGACGGTGTGGCGGGAGCCTGGGGTCCAGAGGGCGAGGGTGTCGTAAGCTTCCTCGGGGAAATAGGCTTTGTCGAGCTCCTCTTCGACGTGAAGAGCGCGGCCGTCGCCGGCGGTGGAGCGGAGGTCGAGTTTGAGAATGTGGAAGAGTTCGCGGGCGGAGGTGATGTCGGTGTGGAGGGAACTGGCGACGACTTCGACGGGAAACGGGCGCATGCGGGAGTAGGCCCAGTAGTTTTTGGCCGAGCCGTAGAGGCAGAGGAGGACGAGGAGGGCGAAGAAGGCGCCGCCGGCGAGCATAAAGGGGGAGGGGCGTTGGGTCATTTGACAGCGGCTCTAAAGAGAGTCCGGGCAGCGGCGCAGGTGGCGGCGGCGAAGACCAGGACTATGGTCATCGTGACATAGTAGCGGGCGTCGAGGACACTGGCTTCGGCGACCGACCAGCGATCGGCGGGGTTGACGCGGAAGATGCACGGATCGGAGCCGCCGCAGTAGTCGGGGAGTTGCATGTAGGGACCGGTATGGGACCGGCGATTGGCGTGGATGGTCCGGCCGTCGAAGGGGAAAGCATAGAGGCGGGAGGGATTTTCGTCCGCCACGCGGCGGGCTGCGGGAGTGAAGTGGACCGAGGGGGGGATCGGGACGGGGCCGTCGACGAGGGTCGCGGTGACGGTGGGCCAGGAGAAGGCCGGGGGGAGGGTATACCAACTGTAGATTGCGGCGCCGAGGAGGAAGACGCCGCAGAGAATGCCGCAGAAGACAGAAGCGCCGAAGAGGAAAGCGCCTTCGGAGCCGGCCGGACCGGAACAGACATAGGCGAGGGCGATGATGGCAAACAGGAGCGGGAACCCCGAGCCGATGAGGTAGCTGATGGCGGCGTGGGTTTCGGCGGTGAGGTGGGTGTAGGGGAGGCGGATTTCCCGGGCGTCGCCGCGAAGGACATGGACGGTGTGGCGGGATCCGGGGCTCCAGAGTTCGAGGATGCCGGCGGCTTCTTCGGGCGTGGAGGGATCGGCGAGGTACTCTTCGACGTGGAGTTGGCGGTCGGCGGTGCCGGTGGCGCGGAGGTCGAGCTTGAGGAGGAAGGAGTAGCCGTCGTCGTAGTCGATGTGGAGAGAGCTTTGGAGAACCTCGACGGGGAGGGCGCGCATGCGGGTGAAGCCCCAGTAGTTTTCGGCGGCCTGGAACCAGAGGTAACAGGTACAGAGGGCGAGGAGGATGGCCGGACTGAGGGCGCGGAGAGAGGGGCGGGTCATGTTTTTATCGGGCTGGCAGGGATCTTCGCGGAATGCGGACGGCGGTGGAGCCGCCGAGGGTAACGATGTCGAGGCCGGCGGCGGCGCCGATGAGAAAGTGGGCGTCG
>CAYMTH010001017.1:0-1908 GCA_964393235.1 uncultured Solibacteraceae bacterium
TCGCGGAACTCGCGGAGGGCGGCCTGTTCGGGCGTTTCGCCGGCGTCGATGAAGCCGGCGGGGAAGCTGAGGTGCATTTTGCCGCTGCCGGGGCGGTACTCGCGCACGAGGACCAGGCCTTTTTTCGACTCGCCAATGACGAGAACGTAGGAGGGCTTTTCGATCAGCCAGTAGCTGGGGAGGCGTTTGCCGTTGGCGAGTTCGTAGTCGTTTTCCCGCAGCGTGAGCCACTGATTCTGGAGGTGCAGGTGCGAGTTGAGGAGTTTCCAGGCCACGAAGGATAGAATATCGCTGTGCGTTCTTTCCTTTTTCTTTTGACTAGCCTGGCGGCGCTGGCATTGGACAGCAGCCGCATTTGGGACTCGGCGCCTCACAGCGCGTTCACGGATCTGATTCGGCATAAGGGGCGGTGGGTGTGTACGTTCCGGGAGGGCCGCGGGCATGTGTCGGCCGACGGTTCGATCCGCGTGATTGCGAGTAAAGACGGGAAGAAGTGGGAGTCGATCGCGCACCTGACGAACCCGAACTTCGACCTGCGGGATCCGAAGATCACGCACACGCCGGACGGTCGCTTGATGCTGACGGCGGCGGCGGCGCACCGGAAGCAGGACGGGCAGCGGAACGTGGACCACGACACGATGGTGTGGTTCTCGAAAGACGGGCGACGTGGTTTAAGAACCAGGCGCTGATGGTGGGCTATCCGACGACGTCGCCGAACAACCCGGCGCTGAAACTGTTTTCGTCCAACGACGGGGTGAAGTTCGAGACGCTGGTGCCGGAGCTCGTGAAGGACGGGTTTCCGAACGAATCGACGATTATCTTTCAGAAAGACGGCACGGCGCTGTGCCTGGTGCGGCGGGACACGAAGGGCTTCAACGGGCTGCTGGGAACGGCGAAGCCGCCGTACAAGGATTGGAAGTGGGCGGACGTGGGGGCTCGGATCGGCGGGCCGAACTTCATCGAACTGCCGGGCGGAAGGCTGATCGGCGTGGTTCGGCTTTATGACGGGAAGACCCGGACGTCGATCGTGGAATTCAACGCCAACGGCGGGATGAAAGAGCTGGAGAAGCTGCCGTCGAGCGGCGATTCGAGCTACGCCGGAATCGTGTGGCACAAGGGCGAGGTGTGGACGAGCTATTACAGCTCGCACGAGGGCAAGACGTCGATCTATCTGGCGCGCTGGAAGCCGTAGTCGAAGGCGCAGCGGCGCGCGTTTTCGGCGATGGCGGCGAGTTCGCGGTCGTCGAAGCCGAGGGCGCGCGCCGCGGCGAATTCGGTGGCGAGAGTGCACTGGAAGATGGCGGGGTCGTCGGAGTTGAGCGTGACGGTGACGCCGGCGTCGTAGAGGGCGCGGAGGGGGTGCGCGGCGAGGGAGGGGACGGCGCCGGTGCGGACGTTGCTGGTGGGGCAGACTTCGAGGGGGATGGCGCGGTCGCGGAGGAGGGCGAGGAGCTCGGGATCGTTGACGGCGCGGATGCCGTGGCCGATGCGGTCGGCGCCGAGGTCGACCATTTCGCGAATGTTTTCGGCGGTTGAGGTTTCCCCGGCGTGCGGAGTGAACTTGAGGCCGGCCTCGCGGGTGATGGCGACGGCGCGGGTGAACTCCGCGGCGGGGCAGGAGGTTTCGTCGCCGCCGATGCCGAACGAGACGATGCCTTCCGAGGCGCGGCGGACGGCCCAGGCGGCCACCTGCCCGGCGGGTTCGGCGCCGAAGCGGCGGATGACGTCGGCGTTCCATCGGACGCGCAGCGGCGCCGCGGCGGCGGCCTCGCGGAGCGCGGCCCAGACTTCGTCGAGGTCCTGGCCTTTCCACAGCACGACGCCGGCGTAGAAGATCACCTCGTCATAGGCGACGCCCTGCGCGGCGAGCGACTCGAACAGCGCGGCGGCGGCGAGGCGGTAGTGTTC
>CAYMTH010001018.1:0-1905 GCA_964393235.1 uncultured Solibacteraceae bacterium
GCGGTTCGCTCATCTGCCGTTTGAGCGGCGGGTGTACGCGGCGATGATCGCGGCGGTGGATGACGGGATCGGGGAGATCCGTGCGCTGCTGGAGCGGCGGGGGCTGACGCGGGACACTCTGATTGTGTTTACGGTGGACAACGGGGCGACGACGGAGCCGCGGGCGGGATTGGGCAATCAACCGGCGACGGCGGGGTACAACCGGGGGTTCCGCGGGTACAAGTTCAGCCTGTTTGACGGGGGGACTCATGTGCCGGCGGTGATGGCGTGGCCGGGGCGGATGCCGGCGGGGCGGAAGACGGCGCAGTTGGCGGCGCACTACGACCTGGCGCCGACGCTGCTGGCGGCGGCGGGCGTGCAGGGGCCGGGGGAGGGGCATTTCGACGGGGTGAACCTGTGGCCGGCGATCAGTGGGGGGACGGTGATGAACCGGCCGCCGCTGCACTGGCACAACCAGCCGCAGCTGGCGATGCGGAAGGGGCAGTGGAAGCTGACGCTGAACGGCTATGAGGCTAACGGGACGCCGGAGGGGCGGAAGGCGCTGACGGGCGAGGATGCGGTGTTTCTGGCGAATCTGGAGCAGGATCCGGGGGAGAAACGGAACGTGCGGAGGGAGCACCCGGAGGTGGTGGCGGCGTTGGAGGCGGAATTAAAAAGTTGGCTCGAAAATGTACAGCGAACGGCGACAAAAGTCGATGTAAAATAAAAAGGCCCCCATGCCAACCCGGTCACCGAAGTCCAAAACGGTCCGTATAGGCCACATCTCGATTACGCTCCTGCCGGGCGAATCGGTGAAGCGTATCGACGAGATTTCGCGGGAGGTTCGCGAGGCCTGGCGGCCGGCGAACATCTGCGAAGAGTTCGACTGCGACACGATCATTCACGCCCGTTTCAAGCTGGAACGGTACGAGCGGTTTTTCGATCATTTCGTGCGGAGCGGGATCAAGGCCGAGGATATTCGCGGGGCCGAATCGACGTATCATGCGGCGATCCGGTCGGCGGAACGGTCGCTGGAGATCGCGCGCGAAGGGATTCAGCGCAAGCCACCGGCCCGGGCGATGGACGACGAGTTCGCCGCGATGCCGGTCAGTTCGCGGGTGCAGTAGGCGTTGATGGGTTCCGTGCCGCCGCTCGGAGGGTTGCTCGAGTCGGCGCTGTATGTCGAGGACCCGCGTCGGTCGGTGGATTTCTACCGGCGCATCTTCGGGTTCGAGTGCATTGCGGATTTCGACCGGCTGTGCGCGATGGCGGTGCCGGGCGGCGCGGTGTTGCTGCTGTTCCGGAAGGGCGGGACGGCGGATACGGATGGCGACGGGCGGCTGCACCTGGCCTTTTCGATTCCGGCGGAGGCGCTGGGACAGTGGGAGGCGTGGCTGGGAGAGAACGGGGTGGCGATCGAGAGCCGGCAGACGTGGGAGCGCGGCGGGCAGAGCCTGTATTTCCGCGATCCGGACGGGCACCTGGTGGAGGTGGTGACGCCGGGCGTGTGGCTTACGTACTGATGTCCTTGCGCCAGATTATGTAATCGAGCACGGGGGCGTGGCCGCCCTTTTTGCGGAGCAGCATGAGGCCCTGGCCGCGGTGGTTCTGGCTGTGGAGGGTCATCTGCGTGAGCAGGTCGGCGACGGAGAAGGTGGCGCCGTGGAAGAAGGGCGGGGCGACGTGGCGGGCGAGTGCTCCTTCGGTGAGGCGTTCGGCGTCGGCTTCGACGAACTTGCGGCCTTCGAGGGTGCAGAGGAAGAAGCGCTGCACCATGTTGATGTGGGCGAGCACGCCGGCGATTTCGGCGTCGGCCGCGGCGTCGGGACAGTCCTCGACGGCCTCGGCGAGGCGACGGTCCGCCCACTCCTGGTGTTCGAGTAACTTCCGGAATAAGTCGACCATTTATTTGAGGATATCTTTCAC
>CAYMTH010001019.1:0-1901 GCA_964393235.1 uncultured Solibacteraceae bacterium
CCGCGACCAGCGCGGGGAAGACAGTACTAACCTCTCGCGCTCCCCCGGCCTATTTGCCACCAACCACGTCGGCCCTGACCGCAAGTTCGCCGGTTGGCCCTGGCTCCCCGGCACCAGTTCCTGGATCGAACCCACCGCCCATACGCTCGTCGCACTCAAGCGGGCCGCCGCCCACGTCGAGTCCTCGGAGGTTCGCCGTCGCGTCACGCTCGCCGAGGGCATGATCCTCCGCCGCCGTTGCGCCGACGGCGGTTGGAACTACGGCAGCCGAGCCGCGCTCGGCATCGATCTCCCTTCCTACCCGGAGACTACCGCCCTCGCCCTCCTCGGCCTCCAGTCGTGCCTCGAAGCCGACCTGTCGAACGATCTCATCCACGCCCGCGCCCTCTGGCAGCAGACCCCCGCGCGCCTCGGCCGCGCCTGGCTCGCCATCAGCCTCCGCAATTTCGGCATCGACCTCCCGGAAGACCAGCAACCCGTCGCGCCCAAAGACGTCCTCGCCACCGCCCTCGAAGCCATCGGCTCCCCCGGCGGCGGCCACGCCTTCCTGCGACCGGAAGCCCGCGTATGAGCCAGATCTCCCGCCGCGCATTTCCCGTCGCCGCCGGCGCCGCCGCCCTCGCCGGTTGCGGTTCCAAGCCCGCGGACAAGCCGCGCTTCTCCGGCCGCTCCCCCGTCGCCGTCCTGCCTGCCGCCAACTACGAGGTCGACCTCACTGCGCTCATCCTCCAGGGTCTCCAACTGGCCGGCCTGCCCGACGTGAAAGGCAAACGCGTTCTGCTGAAACCGAACCTCGTCGAGTTCGATCACGCCACGGCCATCAATACCCATCCGCGCGTCGTGCTCGCCGCCTTCGAGGCCTTCCGCTCCCTCGGTGCCCAAGTCACCATCGGCGAGGGCCCCGGCCACCGCCGTGACACCTTCGGGCTCACCGAGGAAGCCGGCTACTGGCGCGAGTTCCGCGCCCTTGACGACCACTTCGTCGACCTCAACCGCGACGACGTCAAATCGGTCGGCGCCTTCCTCGAACGCCCCGACTTCTTCTTCTCCGAGACCCTCCTGGCCGCCGACCTCATCGTATCCCTTCCTAAGATGAAGACCCACCACTGGGCCGGCGCCACCCTGTCGATGAAGAACTTCTTCGGCCTTGTTCCCGGCGCAGTGTATGGTTGGCCCAAGAACCTTCTCCACTACCACGGCATCTCGAACTCGATCGTCGCCCTCAACCGCCGTTTCCGCAACACCTTCGCCATCGTCGACGGCATCGTCGGCATGGAGGGCAACGGCCCCATCCAGGGCCAGCCGAAACCCTTCGGCGCGCTCGTCTTCGGCCGCGACCTCGTCGCCGTCGATTCCACCTGCTGCCGTATGATGGGTCTCGACCCGGAAAAGGTCGAATATCTCCAGTCCGCCGCCGACCTCGGCGCCCTCACGGCCGCCCAGATCGACCAGCGCGGCGAGAACCCCACCAGATTGCGAAAAGACTTCGTAGTCCTACCCGAATTCCAGTACCTTCGCCTTGCTTGAAGGTGTTTTACGACCGCAATTCTCGCTATCATAGGGCTTGGTCCGTATAAGGGACCGGTTTTGACGCGTTTTGCGCCTTCGTTGCATATGGCAAGCTCCCCCGATACGAGTGAGAAGTCGGAAGTCATCATCCTTGGCGGCGGTCCCGCGGGGCTGACTGCCGCCTACGAACTCACAAAGCACGACGTCCGCTCGATCGTACTTGAAAAGGATGCGGTCGTCGGGGGCATCTCCCGTACCGCCGAGTATAAGGGTTACCTCTTCGATATCGGCGGCCACCGTTTCTTCACCAAGGTACGCGCGGTCGAAGCCATGTGGAAGGATGTCCTCGGCGACGACTTCCTCTCACGCCCGCGACTCTCCCGCATCTTCTA
>CAYMTH010001020.1:0-1219 GCA_964393235.1 uncultured Solibacteraceae bacterium
GGCGACGCGTCGGGCAACCGGCAGCAGACGACGGGGTCGAGCGACTACGAGATCATGCGGCGGTACTTCCGGTCTGAGGGGATGTACAACTTCGAGTACCGGGTGCCGAAGGCGAATCCGGCGGTACGGGACCGGCTCGACGTGATGAACGGGACGCTGCAGAACGCCGAAGGGGAAAGGCGGCTGCTGATCGATCCGAAGTGCAAAGAACTGATCACGGACCTCGAGCAGGTGGTACTGCAGGAAGGGACGATGATTATCGACAAGACGAAGGACCCGCGGCGGACGCACATGTCGGACGCGCTGGGCTACCTGGTCTGGCAGGAGTTCCGGAACCGGCAGAAGATCGGTCCGCGGGACTTCCCGCTGTTTTAAATTTTCCGGGCGACGGACGGGCCGAGGCCGCCGGCGCGCCGCCGGGCACCCCTGTGAGGGAGGGTGACCGGGCGGGGCGTCCGGCGGCCTCCCTTTTTCGGCGCCGCGCGAGGAAGGACGTGGAGAAAGAACGTGATTGCGATTAACACCGAACACCACGAATACAAGGCGCGCAAGGCGCTCTGGAAGCAGTATCGCGACCTGTACACGGGCGGCGAACAGTTCCGGAACCAGGCGGCCAATTATCTGCTCCGGCGCAGCCGCGAGCCGCTCGAGGTGTACCAGGAGCGATTGAACCGGGTGTTTTACGAGAACTACATCGGGTCGATCATCGACTGGTACGCGGCGACGCTATTCCGGCGCGAGCCGGTGATCAGCGTGGAAGGAGAAAACGACTGCGGACGGCGCTTTTTCAGCTCGTTCGTGGAAGACTGCGACCGGAAGGGGACGCACCTGGCGGACTTTTTCCGGCGGCAGATCCAGGAGGCTCTGATTTGCGGGTCCAGCTACACGCTGGTGGACTTCCCGCTGCCGTCGGAGCCGGCGGTGACGCGGGCCGACGAAGAGGCGTCGGGCGCGGCGAGCGCGTACCTGGTGAACTACTCGGCCGACGACCTGATCAACTGGTCGCTCGACGAGCGCGGCGAGTTTGAGTGGGTGGTGCTGCGGACGGCGCAGTACCGGCGGTTCTCGGTCGAGGACCCGGAGCCGGTGCTGGAGACGCGGTGGCACTACTACGACCGGACCCACTTCCGGATCTACCGGCGGCTGGGGCGGCTGGGGCTGATGGGGATGGGCGGGGACTCCGGGCCGATCGAACTGATCGGCGAGGGGATCCACGGCC
>CAYMTH010001020.1:1229-1898 GCA_964393235.1 uncultured Solibacteraceae bacterium
AACCGGGTGCCGCTGTTCGAGCTGCGGCTGACGGAGGGGATGTGGCTGATGAACAAGGCCGCGTCGCTGCAGCTGGAGCACTTCAACAAGTCCAACGCGCTCGGCTGGGCGTTGACGATGGGGCTGTTCGCGATGCCGGTGATCTTCTCCGACCGGGAGTGGAACAAAGTCATCGGGGAGAGCTACTTTCTGCAACTGGGGGCGAACGACCGGTTCGGCTGGTCGGAGCCCGAGGGGCACGTCTACGAGATCGCGACGCGGAACCTGGACCGGCTGAAGGAGGAGATCTACCGGGTCTGCTACCTGCTGGCACAGGCGGGGCAGACGTCGGCGGACGGCAGGATGATCTCGGGGCTGAGCAAGCAACGGGATTTCGCGATCACGCAGGAGGTTCTGCGGGGATTCGGGGACGCGGTGAAGGACGTGCTGCGGAAGATCCTGCTGGCGGTGGAACAGGTGCGGGCCGACGATTTGCGGGTGAGCGTGTCGGGGCTCGACGAGTTCGACATCGGCGACTTCAGCTCAGAGGTCGAAGATGCGCGGAAACTGCTGGATCTCGGGGTCGGATCGCCGACGCTGCGCCGGCAGATCTACAAAAAGCTTGCCTTCAAGTATCTGTGCGACGAGCGGTAGGAGCTGAAGGACGCGATCGCGCGGGAGATCGATGAA
>CAYMTH010001021.1:0-1896 GCA_964393235.1 uncultured Solibacteraceae bacterium
ACTGGGACGCCGCCCACGTCCCCATGCTCATCGACGCTACCCTCGCCGGTAAGCCCCGCAAGCTCATCGTCAACCCCAACCGCAACGCCTTCTATTACGTCCTCGACCGCGTCACCGGCGAGTTCCTCGCAGCCAAAGCCTACGTCAAGCAGACCTGGGCCAAGGGCATCGACGACAAGGGCCGCCCCACGCTCATCCCCGGCATGGATCCGAGTGAAGAAGGCGTCCTCGTCTGGCCCGCCCTCAACGGCGCCACCATCTGGTACAGCCCGTCGTTCAGCCCCAAGGCCAACCTCGTCTACGTTGCGGCCCGCGAAGCCGGCGCGACGTACTTCAAGCGCGCCGCCGACTACAAACCCGGCACCTTCTTTGCCGGCGGCGGCGAACGCCGCATCCCCGAAAGCGAGCAGTGGGGCGCCATCCGCGCCCTTGAACCCACCACCGGCAACCTGGTCTGGGAGTACAAACTCCTCTCCCCGCCCTGGACCGGCCTCATGTCCACCGCCGGCGGCCTGGTCTTCTCCGGCTCCAACGAAGGCAACATCTTCGCGCTCGACGCCCGCACCGGCAAGCCGCTCTGGAACTTCCATTCCGGCGGTTCCGTCTCATCGAACCCCATCTCGTTCCAGATCGACGGCCGCCAGCACATCGCCGTAGCCGCCGACAAAGTCCTCTACGTCTTCGGCCTGTAGTCGAACCACACCAGCCCCGCCGCCACCGCAAGCCCCAGCAAAAACAGCGCGGCGCCCCCGTAAACGCTCCCCGGCCGGAACCGCATCTCCACCGTGTGCTCCCCCGCCGGCACCACCACGCCGCGCACGCACCCGTACGCCTCCCACACCCGCGCCGGCTGCCCGTCCACCGTCGCTTCCCACCCCGGGTAATACGCGTCGCCCAGAATCACCATTCCCCGGCATGCCATCTTCGCCCGGATCCGCATCCGGCTCGCCCCCCGCCCCGTCAGCGCCACCTCGTCGCCCTCGCACTTCTCCAACGTCGGCGCCTCGCCGGCCAACACCGTCCGCCGGTGCACCTCCGGTTCTTCCAATCCCGCCAGCCCCGCCGCCGTCGCCGCCTCGTGCACGCTCCACACCCGCGGTCGCGACTCCGGATTCCGGAACACCCGCACCCCGCTCGCCCCGCGAAACACCTCCACCTGCTCCGGCCGCTGCGGCTCTTTCCCGACAAAATGCGTAATCGCGAAGATCGTCCGCGTGCGCTCCCGGTGCGTCTCCGCCCGCAGCAGATTCTCCGGCACCCCGGCCATGTACCCGCCCATCGCGTCCACCCCGTGATAATCGCCGAAATTCAGCGGAATATCGGCCTCGTTCAAGTCGATCCGCACCGGCGCCTTCCCGTCCTCCACCCGCAGAAACGCCGCGATGTCCCGGTTCTCTTCGAGCAGCCGCGCGAACCGGAACTGCCCCTCCGTGAACCGCGACGAATACGTCGCCGTGCTCACCCCGTACATCTCCACCGCCGCCACCGCCACCCACGCCCACGCCATCCCCCGCGCCCGCCGCAGCACCATCGCCGCCATCCCCAGCGCGAGCATTCCCGACAACACCACCCGCGCGTCCATCTCCCGTCCCGCGCCCGCCGCCACGACGATCATCACCCCCAGCCCCAGCAGCCCCCACCCCAGCCACCGCTCCGCCCACTCCCGCGCCCCGGCCCGCCACGCGTCCAGCCCGTACGCCGCCAGCAGGCATAACCCCAGCCCCGACAAGTGAATCGCCCGCACCGGAATCCGCGCCTTCCCCAGCCCCGGCACCAGCGAATACAGCACCCCGTGCATCGGCGTTCCCGCGCCCATCGCGAACAGCAGCGCGAACGCCGTCCCCATCGCCACCCACCGCACCCGCCCCTCGCCCGCCAGCAGCCCCAGCAGCGCCA
>CAYMTH010001022.1:0-1895 GCA_964393235.1 uncultured Solibacteraceae bacterium
CCCTTAGTGTGAGCGCCTCTTCCCACTTCTCCATCCTGCCCCTGCTCGACCTGTTCCGGCACGCGGGGCGCAAACGGCGCGAAGCGCCGCACTTAGTTCTCGCCCGCCGCGGCGAAGACCTCGCCCACCGTTTCATGGAACGCGAAATGGGTTGGCGGGTCGTCGCCCGCAACTACCGCCACCCGCTCCGGCAGCTCGAAATCGACCTGGTGGCCATCGACGGCGAAACCGTCGTCATCGTCGAGGTCAAAACCCGCTCCCACGACGAGGCCGGCGCCATCCGCCGGGTCGACGCCGAAAAGGGCTGGCACGTCGGCACCGGCGCCAGGGAGTGGATCAAAAAGGCCGAAATGCTCGGCATGGGCGTCCGCTTCGACGCCATCACCGCCACCATCGGCGCGCGCGATCACCTCGAGTACCACCGCGACGTCTGCCCGGTCGCCGGCCGCCGCCCCATTTGAACCGGCGCGTCCGGTACGAATCATCCATAATGGTGAATTCATGCCGGAACTGCGCAAAGATCCCGTCACCGGCCGGTGGGTCATCATCTCGACCGACCGCGCCCGCCGCCCGTCCGACTTCCAGCAGGAAAGCGTCGTCGTCGCCGGCAACCGTTTCTGCCCCTTCTGCCCGGGCAACGAATCGAAAACTCCCCCCGAGGTCCTGGCCTACGCCACCGAATCGCTCCGCGGCAACTCCCGCTGGAGCCTCCGCGTCGTTCCCAACAAGTTCCCCGCCCTTCGCGTCGAAGGCGACCTAGACCGCCAGGGCGAAGGCCTCTACGATCGCATGAACGGCGTCGGCGCCCATGAGGTCGTCGTCGAATGCGCCGACCACATGAAGACCCTCGCCGACATGGAGGACCGCCAGGTCGCCGAGCTCATCTGGGCCTTCCGGGACCGCGTCGTCGACCTGAAAAAGGACCGCCGCCTCCGCTACATCATGATGTTCAAGAACCACGGCGAAGGCGCCGGCGCGAGCCTCGAACATCCCCATTCGCAGATCATCGCCCTCCCCGTCGTGCCCAAGCGCGTGCAGGAGGAACTCGACGGCGCCCGCCGCTACTACGACTTCAAGGAGCGCTGCGTCTACTGCGACATCCTCCGCCAGGAGGTCCGCGACGAGGAGCGCGTCGTGCTCCGGTCGGACCACTTCCTCGCCATCAACCCCTTCGCCGCCCGGTTCCCCTTCGAAACGTGGATCATGCCCTTCCGCCACGACTCGCACTTTGAAACCATTCAGGAGCACGAGGTCTACAACGTCGCCTGGATGATCAAGTCCGTGCTCGCCAAGATGGACAAGGTGCTCGAACGCCCGGCCTACAACCTCATCGTGCACACCGCGCCGGTCCAGGAACCGGCCTACCCGCACTACCACTGGCACGTCGAAATCATTCCGAAACTCACCCGCGTCGCCGGCTTCGAGTTCGGTACCGGCTTCTTCATCAACCCGACGCCGCCGGAGGAGTCCGCCCGCTTCCTCCGCGAGTAAGCCCCCGCCGCGCCATCGCCGCGAACCGGGCCGCCGTCGCAAGATCCCGCACCGTCAACCCCACCTCCCGACACCCCTCCCCGGCCGATTCCGGCGCCAGCCCCACCCCCACGCCCGCCTGCGCCAGCGTCAACAGCGTCAGCAGATCCCCCGCCTGCTGCACCCGCCCCGTCGCGATCCCCGCCGCCCGGCACGTCGCCAGCACGTGATCGTGAAACGTCGGCGACGCCTCCCGCGCCAGCACCAGAAACGGCGCCTCCGCCCCCGGCTCCGCGCCCTCCCGGCTCACCAGCGCCAGCCGGTCCGTCATCACCGGCTCGGCCGCCACCCGCCCCGCCGGCATCCGCACAAACCCCACGTCGAGCTCCCCCGCCTCCAGCGCCGCCACCTGCGCCTCCGTCGAT
>CAYMTH010001023.1:0-1894 GCA_964393235.1 uncultured Solibacteraceae bacterium
GAGGTCGCGCTGCCAGTCGGGGGTGGGGACGGCGTTGGCGTCGAGGAGGCGGAGGAGGGCGTGGGCGGCGAACTCGGGTGGGGCGGCGAGGGCGAGTTCGGTGATCTGGAAGACTTGCGGGGCGGCGGCGCGGCGCCGGGCGCGGAGGTCGGGTTCGGGCGGTTGGGCGAGGAGGGTGGCGGCGAGGGGGAGGAGAAGGAACCGGCGCACGCTTTCAGGGTAGCGCGGGGCGAGGCTGGAGCCTCGCAAAAGTACCGGATTGTATTCGTAAGGTGTTTGCCCTAAAGTTGGGGGCGAAAAGGGGATTCGGAGCCTGGGTGGATCCGGACCGCTGAACGCCGCGGCGCACCGCCACGGCGGGATAGGAAAAGGAAAATGAAACCGAATGTCTTGGCAATCGCAGGTTTTCTGGCGATGAGTTTGCCAGCGACCGCGGTGGTGTTCAATCTGGACTGTGCCTTGGGCTCGACGCAATGTACGGCACTTCCGGAAGTAGTGGGGACGGTGACGGTCACGGACATCCCGGGAGGGGTGGTCGTGAATGTGGCGATGAACTATGGCTCCACGTATAAGGACCTTTATTTCAATATGGTGGGGCCCGCGGTCCTGACGTTGCCGGCGCTGTACGCGGCCGACGGATTCCAACTGGTGCCGTACGGGGGGGTACTTCGACGCCGGGACGTCGACGGACCCTCTTAAGGGATTCGACGGTACGTCGAAAATCAGATTCGTGATTTACGGAAACATCACGGCGGTGAGTTTTCTGGCGAAGGACTCGCTGGGGTTGGTGTACGTCGGGGTGCATTTGCAGGACATCACCTGCGAAGCGGCGGGGTGTTTTGTGTCGAACGATTCGCTGAAGGTGGGGGCAACGCTGTACCAGCCGCCGGACGATCCGCCGGAGATTCCGGAGCCGGGGACGTTTTGGGTGGTGGGCTTGGCCTGACGGGATTGGCGCTGTTTTTGCGCCGGCCGATTTAGGGTGCGGCCTTTTCGTACTGGCGCGAAGGCGGTGGGCTGGTACTCCCAAATGGGTCTGTAGTACTAAGTAGTCTTTGAAATCCTAAGGTTTTTGTTGTACTGTTTACGTATAGCGAAAGTAAGCCTCATGTTTGCTTTATGAGATCGCTATGCATAACAAAAGGCAAGTAGATGAAAACAAAGGCCGAGGAGGAACGTTGATGAAGAAGTTGATTCGGGGGATGGGAATTCTGGCATTGTTCGCGATGCCGGGGTTCGGTGTGACCTTTAATTTGAACTGCGTGTTGAGCAATGGGGAGTGCACGGCGTTTCCGCAGAGCTTTGGCACGGTGACAATTGTGGACCGGGCAGGTGGCGTGGATGTGACGGTGGTCACGACGCTGGGCGGCAAGTATAAGGACCTGTTTCTGAATATCAGCGGGACGCCCAGCTTCAGCAGCGATGCCGTGTTTTCGTCGAATGGGTTTGTGTTGAACCCCTATAGCGGGCTGTATGACGTGGGCACGAACACGAGCCCTTCGAAGGGGTTTGACGGGACGAGCGGGTCGACGTTTTCGATTCTGGGCACGGGGTTCACGGCGGCGAGTTTTTCGCAGCTGGATTCGCTGGGCCTGACCTACGTCGGCATTCACCTGCAGCAGATCGATTGCACTTCGCTGACGTGCACTAGCGGCAGTGGTTCGATCAAGGTGGGCGGGTGGTTGGTTCCTCCGGACCCGCCGAGCGACGATCCGGGTGTGCCGGAGCCTTCGACGTACGCGATCGTGGGCGGCGGCCTGGCGGCGGTTTACTGGCTGCGCCGGAAACGCGCGCAGGCGTAAGCCTTAGACGAGAAACGCAAAACGGGCCAGCGCTCACGCGCTGGCCCGTTTTGTTTTTGGGGAGCCGGGCAGGGTTACTGCACGACGGTGAT
>CAYMTH010001024.1:0-1894 GCA_964393235.1 uncultured Solibacteraceae bacterium
GAGACCCGTCCGCTCCGGCCCGCCGCTCGCGAAGCCGGCGATGCGCCCGTCCCCGTCACAGGCGACGAAGACGCAGACAGCCGGATCGGCCCGCCGCAACAGGTCGTGCCAGAAGGCGCGCCGATTCGCGTAGCCGCGCGCGGCCAGATACGCCGCGGGCAGCAGCCCGGCGTAGGTCTGCTCCCACGCCGCCACGTGCACCGCGGCCAGTTCCTCGGCATCCTCCACCCGCGCGCGCCGCACCGTCATTCCTTCAACATTATGCGCGAAATCGGATACACTGCCCCCGTATGGAACTCTCCCGCCGCGGTCTCCTGCTCTCGGCGCTCGCCGCAGCGCCGCCCGTCGCCAAGCCGGTCGACACGCACATTCATCTCTTCGACCCCAAGCGGTTCCCCTACCATCCTTCGGCTACGTACAAGCCGCCCGCGGAGACGCTCGAGGACTACGCCCCCTTCGCCGCGCAGACCTACAGCCATGCCATCGTCGTGCATCCCGAGCCATATCAGGATGACCACCGCTATCTCGAATACTGCTTCGAGCACGAACCGCGCAAGGGCTTCTTCAAAGGCACCTGCCTGTTCGACGCCTTCGACGCGCGCACGCCCGAACGGATGGCCGCGCTCGTGAAGAAGTGGCCCGGCCGCATCGTCGCGCTCCGTGTGCACGCCACCGAGAAAACGACGAAAAACTCCGGGCCGATTCGCGACCGCGACCTGAGCGACCCGCGCATGGCGGCGGCCTGGGCGGCGGCAACGAAACTCGGGCTCGCCTTTCAGATGCACATGATCCCGATGTGGGCGCCGGCGGTGAACAAACTCGTCGCCCGCACGCCGGGCGCGCGCGTCGTGATCGACCACCTCTGCCGGCCGGCGCAGGGTACCGCGGCCGAGTACGAAGAGGTGTTGAAACTCGGCCGCCTGCCCGGCGTGCACATGAAGTTCTCGGGCCTCAGCTATCTGCCGGAGGCCGACATCGCGCCACTCAGCCGGCGCATCCACAAAGCGTTCGGCGCGGAAAAGATCATCTGGGGCGGACTCGGGATGAACGCGCAGGCGTGGGCGAAGCAGCGGCAACTGTTCGAATCGACCTGGGCCTTCCTCCCGGAGGCCGACCGCCAGAAGATTCGCTACGACAACGCGGCGCGGCTCTACACGCTCGGCTAGCGGCGCTCGTAAAGCGCCTGGCAATAGGCGCCGCGGCTCACCGGCGCGCCCGCGTCGGCGAGCGGCGGCGCGCCCATCCACCGCGCCAACTCCCCGCGCGTCAGCGGCCCTGTACCGGCCGGCGGCTCCGCCTTTGTGGCGAGGCGCCACCAGCGATTCGCCGTGGCGCGATCGACGGGATCGGCGCTCCGGGCAAAGTAGTCCGTGAAGAATCCCCGCGCGCCGAAGTACTGCATGGCCGCATAGGCGGGGTCCTTCGAGTCGATGTCTTTGAAGTAGGTGATCACCTGGCCCCGGCGCAGCGTCTCGCGCTGTAACCGGTCGATATCGACGGCGCGCGGCTCCACGCCCGCTTCGATCGCGAGGTGCGCGGCGACGCCCGCCGCCTGCCCCAGCGCCATCCAAGTGGGCTCCAGCCGCACCGTCGAAAAGGCGACGTGCGTGGTCGACGCGGCCACCGGCACCAGCAGCCCGTCCACCGTCTCCGGCACCATCACGCGGTACGGAATCTGGTATGGCCGCGTGAGGTTGTCGAGCATGAAAATATAGCCCTCGAGCGCCGTGTCGTGCCCCTTCTCACGCTTCCGGACAGGAAAGCTGTCGACCGGAAACTCGCCCGCCGCGACGCTGTCGAGATGCACCCGCGTCCGCCCGAGGTCGGGCCCGAGAATCGTGTCGTTCTCGGTCAACGTGTAGAGCCCGGCCAGCCGCCGCGCCTCGCGGACGTA
>CAYMTH010001025.1:0-1887 GCA_964393235.1 uncultured Solibacteraceae bacterium
TCGGCCGCGCTGGGGCTGACGAAGATGGGCGGGGGCGCGCCGCCGCTGGAGGCGCTGGGGCAGACCGCCTTCCACCTGAACATCGGCGGGGCGTTTTCGCTGGGGCTGGCGGAGATCGTTTTTGCGTTTCTGTTTGTCGATCTGTTCGACAACCTGGGCACGCTGCTGGCGGTGGCGTCGCGGGCGGGGTTGATCGGGAAGGACGGGAGTATTCCGCGGATCGAACGGATTCTGGCGGCGGATTCGGTGGCGACGGTGGCCGGGTCGCTGGCGGGGACGTCGACGGTGGTGAGCTATATCGAGAGCACGGCGGGGGTGGCGGCGGGCGGGCGGACGGGGGTGACGGCGATCGTGACGGGGCTGTTGTTTCTTGCTTCGCTGTTTCTGGCTCCGCTGCTGGGGGTGATTCCAGCGGCGGCGACGGTGCCGGCGTTGATTCTGGTGGGCGCGCTGATGATGGCGCACGCGGCCGAGATCGACTGGCACGACCTGGGGGCGGCGATTCCGGCGTTTCTGACGATCATCGCGATTCCGATGACCTTTTCGATCGCCAACGGGCTGGCGCTGGGGTTTCTGTCCTACACCGTGCTGGGGCTGTTGACGGGGCGGGGGCGGCAGGTGTCGCCGTTCGTCTACGTGCTGGCGGCGATACTGCTGGCGCGATTCCTGTATCTTGGTTCGGGCTGAGTTTATGCGAATTTTCCTGTTTCTGTTTTGCGCCGGGCTGGCGATGGCGGCCGAGTGGGAGTTGTTATCGGTCGAGAAGATCTGGGACGAGCCGAAGCACGCGGCGTTCGGGGATCTGATCCGGTGGAAGAACCGGTGGTACGCGGTGTTCCGGGAGGGCAGCGGGCACGCGCCGTCGAAGGGGAAGCCGGACGACGGGAAGCTGCGGGTGATCTCGTCGGCCGATGGGAAGAAATGGGCGAGCGAGGCGCTGCTCGAAGAGGCCGGCGTGGACCTGCGGGATCCGCACCTGGCGCTGACGAAAGACAACCGGCTGCAGATCGTGGCCGGGGGCTCGTATTATCCCGAAGGGGTGTACAAGTCGCGGCAGAGCCGCACCTTTTTCTCGAAGGACGCGCGGACGTGGACGGCGCCGGTGAAGGTGGTGGAAGACACGCACTGGCTGTGGCGGGTGACGTGGCACAAGGGGGTGGCGTACGGGGTTTCGAAGTACGGGTCGCCGTCGGCGGAGTTGAAAGAGAACCCGCGGAAGATCCGGCTGGTGAAGAGCGCGGACGGGGCGAAGTGGGAGACGGTGACCGAACTGAAGGTGCCGGGCGGGGACGAGACGGCGGTGCGGTTTACGGCCGACGGAACAATGGTGGCGTTGACGCGGCGGACGTGGGAGGACGGGAATATCGCGTGGGTGGGGACGGCGAAGGCGCCGTATACGGAATGGACGTGGAAGCCGTCGGGGTACTTTATCGGCGGGCCGAACGTGGCGGTGCTGCCGTCGGGGCTGTGGGTGGCCGGGGGGCGGATTTACGAGGGCGGGGACCGGCGGAAGCCGCATACGGAGATCGGGGAGTTGACGGTGGACGGGTTCACGCCGAAGCTGCGACTGCCGTCGGGCGGGGATTCGTCGTACCCGGGATTTGTGTATCACGACGGGGTGTTGTGGACGCTGTACTATTCGAGCCACGAGGGGGGGAAGACGTCGATTTATCTGGCTAAGATTAAAGTGAAATGAGCGACGCGGCGGTCCGGCGAGGATTGTGGCTGGAGTACATTACGCTGGGGTACAACGTGGTGGAGGCGATTGTCGCGATCAGCTCGGGGGCGGTGGCGGGGAGCCTGGCGTTGTTGAGCTTCGGGATCGACTCGGTGCTGGAGGTGAGCTCCGGGGTGGTGATGATCTGGCGGCTGGGGAAGTGCGCGAGC
>CAYMTH010001026.1:0-1876 GCA_964393235.1 uncultured Solibacteraceae bacterium
GGCGGCATCCAGACCCGCCTCGATCGCGACGTCTTCCCCTACAAACCCACCGTCATGACCATCATGCTCGGCATGAACGACGGCCGCGTCCGCCCCTTCAACGATCAGATCTTTGAAATCTACTCCCGCGGCTACCGCGAAATCGTCAAGAAGGTGAAGGCCGCCAACCCCGCCACCCGCATCACCGCCATCCAGCCCTCCCCCTACGACGACGTCACCTACGAACCCCGCTTCCCCGGCGGCTACAACGCCGTCCTCCTCCGCTACTCTGACTTCGTCAAGGAGCTCGCTGCCGCTGAAAACCTCCACGTCGCCGACCTCAACCGCCCCGTCACCGCCATGCTCGCCAAAGCCAAGGCCGCCGACGCCCCGCTCTCCCAGAAAATCATCCCCGACCGCGTCCACCCCGGCCCCGCCGGCCACCTCATCATGGCCTCCGCCCTCCTCCGCGCCTGGAACGCCCCCGCCCTCGTCTCCACCGTCACCATCGACGCCAAAGCCAAACGCGTCGCCGCCTACGAAAACGCCTCCGTCGTCAACCTCGCCTTCGGCCCCGCCGTCTCCTGGACCCAGACCGACGACGCCCTCCCCATGCCCGTCGACCTCTCCGACCCCGTCATGGAACTCGCCGTCAAGAGTTCCGACTTCGTTGACGCCCTCAACCGCCAGATCGTCCGCGTCGCCGGCCTCGCCCCCGGCCTCCACACCCTCCGCATCGACGGCTCCGAAGTCGCCACCCGCACCGCCGCCGAATGGGCCGCCGGCGTCAACATCGCCACCCTTCGCACCCCCATGTGGGACCAGGCCACCCGCGTCCACGCCCTCACCCTCAAACACACCGGCATCCACCAGGCCCGCTGGCGCACCCTCCAGGTCCCGCTCGAAAACGATGTGACCGAGACCATGGCCGAAGGCCTCGCCGCCCTCGACAAGGTCGAAGCCGAGCTCGTCGCCAAACAGCGCGCCCGCGCCCAGCCCGTCCCCCACAAGTTCGAACTCGTCCCCGGCCCCTC
Source organism: uncultured Solibacteraceae bacterium (assembly GCA_964393235.1). Taxonomy (GTDB): domain Bacteria; phylum Acidobacteriota; class Terriglobia; order Bryobacterales; family Bryobacteraceae. Next base: position 1,014 of record CAYMTH010001026.1, read on the forward strand.
CGCCTTCCAGTCGATCTTCAACGGCACGAACCTCGACGGCTGGCACATCTCCCAGGTCAACCACCACGGCAAAACCACCGGCTGGACCGTCGACACCAAAGCCATCACCGGCACCCAGGACCGCCCCGGCCACGGCGGCATCCTCCTCACCGACAAGCGCTACAGGAACTTCGAGGTCTCCCTCGAAATCAACCCCGACTTCGGCTGCGATTCCGGCCTCTTCCTCCGCGCCACCGAAAAAGGCGAGGCCTACCAGGTCCTGCTCGACTACCTCGACGGCGGCGCCATCGGCGGCGTCTACGGCGAACGCCTCCAGGGCGTGAAGACCTTCGTTCCCGCCTGGCAGGAATGGTTCAAGCGCGGCCAGTGGAACCACCTTCGCGCCCGCATCGAAGGCGATACGCCCCACATCCAGGTCTGGCTCAACGGCATCAAGATCACCGATTGGACCGACACCGCCAACCACCTCCCCGGCGCCGCCCCCGACGGCATGGTTGCCGTCCAGGTCCACGCCGGAAACCGCTGGATCCCCGGCGGCAAACACCGCTTCCGTAACCTCGCCATCCGCGAACTCCCCTAGGAGACTCCACCGGGACGTTATCATGGGAAGTAATCTACCTTCAGGGGGTTGCTTCCCATGCGGTCTTTTCAGCGCCGTCTCACGTTATCTCTTCTGTTCGGTTTCGGCCTCCTCGCCCAAACCTCCACCACACAGCTTTCCGGAACCGTCTCGGATTCCAGCGGCGCCTCCGTGCCAGGCGCGTCCGTAACCGCCACCAACGAAGCCACCGGCCTCAAATACACCATCGCCACCACCGACGCCGGCTTGTACGCCTTCCCGTCCATCCCCGTCGGCTCCTACA
>CAYMTH010001027.1:0-1875 GCA_964393235.1 uncultured Solibacteraceae bacterium
CGGGGGCGGCGGCACGGCGAAGGGCCGGGGGGCGGCCGAGGCGGCCTGGGCCTGCGGGCGGGGCGCCGGGGGCGGGGGCGCGGAGGCCGCGGGGGGCGGCGTGGGGACGTTGATGCCGCGCTGCTGGAAGAAGCCGCGCACGTTGTCGACCGAGTTATGGGTCTTGCCGGTGTAGAGGTTATTCTTGACGGTCTCGCGGACCTCGAACCGTTCGCCGAACAGGTCGAGGGCGGCGTCGTCAGGGTCCTGCGTTTCGAACTGGTAGCGGCTGCGGTGGCCTTTTGGTTGGGGGGGGGGGGGGGGGAGCTCCTTGAGGAATCGGGGGGGGAGGGTTGGTTCGCTGGGGCCGCCGCCGAAGCGGCGGCGGAAGCGGGCCCAGGAGATGGTGAGGCGCTTCTCGGCGCGGGTCATGGCGACGTAGCAGAGGCGGCGCTCCTCTTCCATGGAGTTCTCGTCGATGAGGCTGCGCTGGTGGGGGAAGAGGCCCTCTTCCATGCCCGCGAGGAAGACGAGGGGGAACTCGAGGCCTTTCGAGTTATGGATGGTGAGGAGGCTGATGCGGGCTTCGGAGTCGAGCTGGTCGGAGTCGGCGACGAGGGCGGCGTGGTCGAGGAAGTCGGCGATGGTCTCGCCGCGTTCGGCGGACTCGGCTGCGGCGTTGAGGAGTTCCTCGACGTTTTCGAGGCGGGTCTCGGCGTCGGGGGCGGGGTCCGATTTGAGCATGGCCATGTAGCCGGACTTTTCGGCGATGACGCGCATGGTTTCCCCGATGTCGCCTTTGTCGGCGGTCTCGCGGAGTTCGCGCATGAGGTCTCGGAAGGCCTTGAGGGAAGACTCGGCGCGGGCGCCGAACTGCTTCTCGGCGAGCATGCGTTCGAGGGCTTTGAGGAGGGTGAGCTGTTGGGCGGCGGCGAACTGTTCGATCTGTTCGAGGGTGGTCTTGCCGATGCCGCGGGCGGGGACGTTGATGATGCGGTTGAGGGCGATGGAGTCGTCGGGGGCCTGGGTGGCTTTGAGGTAAGACAGCAGGTCCTTGACCTCGGCGCGCTGGTAGAAGCTGAAGCCGCCGACGACGACGTAGGGGCGCCCGTAGCGGCGGAGGGCTTCTTCGATCTGGCGGGACTGGAAGTTGGTGCGGTAGAGGACGGCGGCTTTGTCGTCGGGGTTGGCGGTGAGGGCCTTGTTGATCTGGTCGGCGATGTAGAGGGCCTCGTTTTCGCCGTCGAGGGCCTCGTAGACGGTGACCTTGTCGCCGCCTTCGGAGGCGGTCCAGAGGGTCTTGCCTTTGCGCTGGGTGTTATTGGCGACGACGGCGCCGGCGGCCTCGAGGATGTTCTTGGTGGAGCGGTAGTTCTGTTCGAGGCGGATGACGGTGGCGTTGGGGTAGTCGTTCTCGAAGTCGAGGATGTTGCGAATGTCGGCGCCGCGCCAGGAGTAGATGGACTGGTCCTCGTCGCCGACGACGGCGACGTTCTGGCGGGTGGCGGAGAGGAGGCGCATGAGTTCGTACTGAGTCCGGTTGGTGTCCTGGTACTCGTCGATCATTAGGTACTCGATGGCGTCGTTGTAGCGGCGGCGGAGTTCGGTGTCGTAGGAGAAGAGGCGGACGGTTTCGAGCAGGAGGTCGTCGAAGTCGAGGGCGTTGGCCTGCATGAGGCGGCCTTCGTACTGCTCGTAGATGACGGCGAGGCGGGACATGCGCGGGTCGGCGGTCTGCTTGTAGAAATCGGCCGGGGTCTCCTTGGCGGATTTGGCGGTGGAGATGCGGGAGAGTGCCGCGCGATACTGCATGAACTTTTCGTCGAGGCCGAGGGTTTTGTAGATCTGCTTGATGAGGGAGAGTTGGTCGTCGTCGTCGTAGATGTTGAAGGTGGT
>CAYMTH010001028.1:0-1874 GCA_964393235.1 uncultured Solibacteraceae bacterium
GGTTCGTGCGCGGGGACAGGCTGAAGCCTTTCCCCGATGGGGAGGCGTTGGGCGTGCGGCGGGAAGGGGTGGGGTTCGTGCGCGGGGACAGGCTGAAGCCTTTCCCCGATGGGGGGGGGAATTGGGTTGGGGTGGGAGGGGGCGGTTAGTTCGAGCGGGATCGCAGGAACAGGTGCGCCAGGCCGGGGATGAGGAGACTGCCTAGAAATGCCGCCAGAAAAGAGTTCCATTCCATCGCGAACGCTCCGATCGCCGCGTAGAGGGTTCCGATGCCGGCGTTGGCCAGCGTCGTGATCCACAGGAATCGCCGGAATGGCATGCCCGTGACCCCCGCGAACAGGACGCCGGCTTCGGCGAGGACGGGAACGGCGCGGGTTACGACCAGCGTCCACTCGCCGTGACGGGCCCAGAGGGCGGCCAACCGCTCGTCGTTCTGCCCCTTCGCCAAACGACCGGCACGGTAGCCCGCCAGACACCCCAGCGTCATGCCGAGCGTGTTCGCTACCGCCCCGCCCAGGAATCCCAGCACCGCGCCTGAAACCGTCGAAAGGATGCTCGACGGGATCGGCAGGAGGACGTCGGACGCGAGAAGGCCCGAGATCGCCGGGCCGATCCACCAGGCGTTGCGGTTCTGCTCAATGAGACGCGAGGCAAACGCAGCTAACGGTTCCTCCCAGAGAAAGAACGGCACGAGGATCAGCGCCAGAACCACACAGACCAGCCACACAAGCCGCATGTGGCCAGCATATCCTTGAAAAGATGAAATTGCCTCCTCCCGTTCAGCCTGAAGCCCTGCGCGAGACCGCGCTCGAAACCATCCGCAAAGCCAAATTCCCGATGATGGCCACCGTCGAGAACGGCCAGCCGCGCGTGCGGCCGGTGTCGCCGGTCCGGACAGACGGGTTCACAATCTTTATCGCCTCGATGCTGTCGTCGGGCAAGACCGCGGAACTCGAAGCCAATGAACGCGTGGAGCTGTGCTACCTCTCCGAAGACCACGATCAGGTGCGCATTACGGGGCCGGCGCGGCGCGTGACCGACCGCGCCGTGCTGCAGTCGATCTGGGACGCGAACCCGCTGCTGCGGGCCTATCTGGGGTCGATCGACAACCCGGAGTTTCTGCTCTACGAGGTCGTGCCGGAGCGGGTGCGGTTTATGCGGGAGTGGGCGCTCGAATACCAGGAAATCCCGCTGGGCTGAGATGCGGCGGATCGAGGAGTACTTCGAATTCGCCCGGCTGGGCACGACGTGGCGGCAGGAGGCAGTGGCGGGGTTCACCACCTTCCTGACGATGGCGTACATCATCTTCGTGAACCCGGCGATTCTGGCCGACGCGGGCATGCCGCCGGCCGCGGTGACGGCGGCCACCTGCGTTTCGGCCGGACTGGCCAGTATCCTGATGGGCGCCGTGGCGCGGTACCCGATCGCGATGGCGCCGGGGATGGGGCTCAACGCGTACTTCGCCTATGGCGTCGTGAAGGGCATGGGCGTGCCGTGGGAGACGGCGCTGGGGGCGGTGTTTCTTTCCGGCATCGCGTTTCTGGCGCTGACGGCGCTGGGCGTGCGGCGGTGGATCGTCGAGTCGATTCCGCGTCCGCTGTATTCCGCGGTCGCGGTGGGGATCGGACTGTTCATCGCGCTGATCGGATTGAAGAACGCCGGGATCGTGAAAGCGCATCCGGCCACGCTGCTGACGCTGGGCAATCTGGCGGCGCCGGAGACGCTGCTGGCGCTGGGCGGACTGGTGGTGACGGGCGCGCTGCTGGTGCGGGGCGTGCGGGCCTCGATACTGATCGGGGCGGGGGTGACGACGGCGGCCTCGGCCGCGCTGGGGCTGACGAAGATGGGCGGGGGCGCGCCGCCGCTGGAGGCGC
>CAYMTH010001029.1:0-1869 GCA_964393235.1 uncultured Solibacteraceae bacterium
GCGCCGCGCGCCCAGCGCCCACCGCCGCCGCCGGCGGCCCGGCCGGCGCACGGAACCGCCCCGCCACCGCATCCGCCGCGACCACTTTGTTCTCCCGCGCCTCCACCTCCGCCTGCACCGCCATCGGCGGCGGAGGTACCGCCGGCAGCGGGATATCGACCTTCGGCAGCGGCTCCCGCCGCCGCTCAGCCACCACCGGCGGCGGCGCCTCGACAATCGCCGGTTTCGCAGCCGGCTGCGGCGTAACGGCCGCCGGCGGCGGCACAAACGGCTTCGTCTCCCGCGTCTGCTGGCTGGTAATCCCCGCCAGCTCTTTCAACTCCGTGCCCCCCAGCATCAAATACGTGATCGCGCCCGAAACGAACACCACGCCGATCCCCGCCGCCCACGCCAGCCACACCGGCGGCCCCGCCGGACGCTTCTTTTCCACCACGGAAGCGGGAGCCGGCGCCGCCGCCGCCACCGCCGCCCGCATCTCCAGCACGGGTTCTTCCTCCAGTGCATCGATCAGCCGGTCCCGCGCCCCCGGCATCTCGATCACCTCCCGCAGCGCATCTTCCTCCATCAACTGATCGAACAGCGCCTGATCCTCCAGCGCCGCCGCCATCAACCGCTTCCGGTCCTCCGCCGACAATCCCCCCGTCGCATACTCCGCCAGAAGCCGGTCAAGTTCCTCCCGTTCCATCACCGGCCTCCTTTCATCCGCTCCAGCAACTGCTTCCGGCACCGCAAGTCCCACGTATACACCGTGTTGATCGACTCGGCCCCCATCAGTTCCTGTATCTCCGGAAATTTCAATCCCTGCAACTTCAGCCGGAACAGATCCCGGCAGCGTTCTCCCAGCCCCCGCAGCGCCGTTTCCAGCCGTTCCAGCCGCTCCCGCCGTTCCAATGCCGCCTCCGGGTCCTCCGCCGGATCCGTGATCGGACAGTCCTCCACCGGTACCGCCATACCCTCGCCCCGCCGCGAGGACTTCGTATGCAGCGCCATAATCTTGTAACGGGCGATTTGCATGGCCAGCGGCACCAGGTCCTCCAGCGTCTCCACCTGCGGGTACTTCTCCTCGAGCACCAGCAGCGTCTCCTGCGCCACGTCTTCCGCGGTCGCCGCGCCGCCGGCGCCCTTCATCATACGAGATGCCGCGAAAGCCACAATCCTTTCACGCAACCGGATGAGAATTGCCGCGCGGTCCACCCTGCCTCACTTCCCCACAAGCTTCCCGAGACCCGCTTCGATCTCCGCCGCCTTGAACCCGCCCGGCCCCGGCGCCCCCTTCACCACGATCTTCCCGTCCTTCCCGATCAAGTAAAACCGGTCCGGCCACGCCGTGTACGCCCGCTCCACCGCGTTGTCCATCCCGTCCACCAGCGTCGTAAACGTGATCCCCAGCGTCCGCGCGCACGACGTCGCGTGCTCGTCCTTCTGCTCGTAGCTCTTCGCCGACTCCAGCAACACGCCCTCTTTCTCGTTCCGCGGCACCTGCCACCCGTCCGTCGGATGCGCCTCCCGCACGTAGACGAGCAGGAACTCGACTTCGTTGCCGTACTTCTTCGCCATCGCGTTCAAAGCCCCCACCTGGGACCGGAACGGCGGTCAAGTGAAACTGCCGAACAACAGCGCCACCGGCTTCCTGCCCCGGAACGCCGACAACCGCACCCGCTCGGCCGATTTTGTCTTCTGCAGATCGAAGTCCGGCGCCACGTCCCCCGCCCGCAGCGTCCCCTCCCCGTGCCCCATCTCCTTCATCACCGCCGCCGCTTTCGGCGGCAGTTGTTGGCCCGGCAGGCACATCGCGAAAAGCAGAAGAGCGGCGCGAAAACTCGTCATGGCTTTACTATAGTAAGCGTAGCCGCCTGGCAATGCGTTTCT
>CAYMTH010001030.1:0-652 GCA_964393235.1 uncultured Solibacteraceae bacterium
CGCCACCGATCCCGTCGGATACAGATCCCCCGGCAGCGCCAGCACGATCGTCGAGAACCCCGCGTACGCCAGCGTCGACAGCGCGAAACACCCCACCATCACCGCGAACGAATCCGTGAACGCCGCCCCCGCCAGCGTCGCCATCCCCAACCCGCCCAGCACGCACACGAACCGCCGCGAACGCCGCGTCTCCCACCCGCGGCCAATCAGATAGCTCGACAACCCGCCCCCCGCGAAGTTCCCGATATCGGCCGCCAGAAACGGCACCCAGAACGCCAGCAGACTCTGCTCCGGGTTGTACCCCTTGCTCACCAGGTAGATCGCGAACCAGTCGGTGATGAAGAACCACACCGGGTCCGTCAGCGTCTTCGAAATCACGATCCCCCACGTCTGCGGCATCCGCAGCAACTCACGATACGGCAGGCTCTTCCCGCCCGTCGGCGTGCTGTCGGCCCGGTTCGACAAAATGTCCGCCCGCTCCTCTTCAGACAGCCGCGGATGCGTCTCCGGCGGATGGTACAGCCAGCGGAACAGCGGAATCCACGCCAGCCCCAATACCCCCGTCACCACGAACGCCGGCCGCCAGTCGTGAAACGCCTGATAAACCGAGTAGACGATAAACGGCGCCAGCGCCCCGCCGATCGCCGACCCC
>CAYMTH010001030.1:662-1866 GCA_964393235.1 uncultured Solibacteraceae bacterium
GAATCATAAATCGCCACCGCCCATCCCGACTGCCGCCGCGGGAACCATTCCGCCACCGTCTTCGCCGCCCCCGGCCAGTTCGCCGATTCCCCCAGCCCCAACAAAAACCGGAACGCCGACAAACTCCCCAACCCCGTCGCCAGCCCCGTCGCCATCGCCGTCACCGAATAAAACCCCACCGCCATCGGCAGCCCCTTCCGGATTCCGATCCGGTCCAGCACCCGCCCCGATACCGACTGCCCGATCGCGTACGCCGTCCGGAACGCGATGATCAACAGCGCGAACGTCGTGTTGTTCCACCCGAACTCGGCCTTGATGTAAGGCGCCAGCACGGACAGCGTCTGTCGGTCGATATAGTTGATCACCGTCGAGAGAAACAGCGCCCCGGCGATCCACCAGCGGAGATTGGCGATTGGCTTGGTCATGCCCAGGTAACTACGTTACTGTGAGGGATCATGTCTTGTCGCGTGCTCATCACCGGCGTCAGCGGTTTCGTCGGCGGAGCCCTCGGCCGCCACCTCCGCGCCGCCGGCTATCACGTGACCGGCATCAGCCGCTCCCCCGCCCGTGAAGACGCCGTCCACATCTTCCACCCCCACGACCGCACCCGCCCCCTCCGCCCCAACCTCGGCCCCTTCGACGTCATCGTCCACGCCGCCGCCCTCTCTGCCCCCTGGGGCCCGCCCGCCGCCTTTCGCGCCCAGAACGTCGACGCCACCCGCCACATGCTCGACTTCGCTCTCGCCTCCGCCCGCCCCCACTTCGTCTTCATCTCCTCCAGCTCCGTCTACTACCGCCACGGCGATCAGCTCAACATCTGCGAAGGCGACCCCTTCCCCGCCCGCCCCATCAACGCCTACGCCGCCACCAAGATCGAAGCCGAACGCCTCGTCCAGGCCTCCCCGCTCCACAGCGTCATCCTCCGTCCCCGCGCCGTCTTCGGCCCCGGCGATACCGTCCTGTTCCCCCGCATTGTCCGCGCCGCCCGGCGCGGCGTCCTCCCCCGCATGCGCCGCCCCGACGGCACCGCCCCGCTCGGCGACCTCATCTACATCGACACCCTCTCCCACTACATCGAACGCGCCATCGCCCTCCGCGCCACCGGCGAGTTCAACCTCACCAACAACGAACCCGTCGACCTCTTCGAATTCCTCCACGACGCCGTCACCCGCCTCGGCCTCCGTCCCGCCATACCGCCCATCCC
>CAYMTH010001031.1:0-1860 GCA_964393235.1 uncultured Solibacteraceae bacterium
CGTATCCGACGACGCCGCTGCTGCAGGAGTTGGTGGGCGAGGCGTTGCTGCGGCGTTAGTCGCTACGGTCGCTGGCCGGGCTTGTCGAGCAGGGCGGCGACGAAGTCGGCGTCGGCTTCCATGAGCACGTTCTTCGGGATGTAGCAGTAGCCCTGGTCGCCCCATTCGGGGCCCCAGGAGTTCTTTCCGATATAGAAATTGCCCATGTAGCCGCAGAGCAGCATGGCGTGGCGGCCGTGGATGCCGCTGGGGGCTTCGGCGGCGTCGATGACGCCGTCGCGGCCGACGTCGGCGAAACGGGGGCCGGTGTTCATCGATACATGCACCGGGCAACCGGCGCTGAGTGCGCGTTTGACATCGTCGAGGGCGATGGGCCAGGGGGTGGCGGGGAGTCGGTGGTTGGCGGCGTCGGAGTCGAGGAACCCGGGGCCGGCGATAGGTTCAGGGGAGTCGTCGGGCCAGAGGCGCTGCTGGCAGGTGCCGGCTTCGGCGAGGACCTCGCCGGGTTCGGGGCCGCCGATGGTGCCGTCGCCGCCGCGGTAGGCGTGCATGAAGTCGCGGGCGTCGCCCTGCATGCGCTGGAACTGGAACATGGTGTAGTTGGGCGAGAGACGGACGGTGGGCGCGCCGAGGATGTTGCGGGCCATTTCGGTGGCGTGGGTCCAGGCGAAGGCGGAGCAGCGGGCGGTCTGGCGCTGGTCGGCGACGGGCGGGCCGTAGGGACGAAGGTCGACGGCGTCGCGGAGGGGGACTTCCGCGAACGGGGGCGGGAGCGGGCGGGGTTCGACTCGTTCGCCGTCGAGCGGGGGGACGGAGACCTGGGCATGGCTCCAGTCGATGCCGGTGTAGCGGGCGCGGAGGAGTTCGAGGGCGGCGAGGGGGAGATAGCCGAAGGCGTGGAGGACGCCGTCGCGTTCGAACAGGCGGAGCGTTTCGCCGGCGCCGGGGGCGAGGGTGTCGAAGTTCGCGAGGAATTGCGGGCTTTCGAAGAACTGGTAGCCGGCGTCGGTGAGTTGGGAAGAGAGGGTGTCGCCGAAGAAGGGGTTGGCGCCGAAGAGGTTGGCGGCGGAGGCGGCGTAGTCGTCGAGAGACCAGTCGCCGGGGTCGTCGTTGAAGTCGGCGGGGATGGCGTCTGGGAAGTCTTCGGCGGAGGCGAAGGCGCGGTCGTCGATTTCGGGAAGATCGTCGGCGGGCTCTTCGTCGAAGGACTCCTGCTCTTCCTCTTCCTCGAAGTCTGCCTCTTCGAAGTCTTCCTCGTCGTACTGTTCTTCGCTGTCGTCGAACTCTTCCTCTTCTTCGTCGTCGAAGAAGCCGAAGTCATCATCGTCGGGGGAGAGGCGGTAGCGCATGGCTAGGGGGTGACGATGGCGTCGACGATCTTCTGGAGCAGGGCGGCACCCTCGCGGAGGGTGGAGACGCGGATGCGCTCGTCGTTGCCGTGGGCGCGGGACGGCTTGTCGTCGCGGTTGAAGACGGGGACGCCGTAGACCGCCATGCCTTTGGCGCGGAGGAAAGAACCGTCGGTGGCGCCGCGGGACATGTAGGGGATGATGGCCGCCTTCGGGTTCTGGGCGAGGATCGTCTTTTCGATCGCCTTGTAGAGAACCGTGGTGAGGGAACTGGGTTCGGTGGAGGGCATGTCCTGGCCGGGCTCGGGGAGGATTTCGATGGCCGGATCGTTGATGATCTTTCGGAAGCGCTCGTACACCTCTTCCTTGGTCTCGCCGGGGAGGCGGCGGACGTCGAGCTGGGCTTCGGCCTGGTTGGGGATGACGTTCACCTTCATGCCGGCGCGGAGGATGGTGGGCGAGACGGTGGTGCGGAGTATGGCGTCGAGTTCGGGGTCGCGGTCGCCGATTT
>CAYMTH010001032.1:0-1846 GCA_964393235.1 uncultured Solibacteraceae bacterium
CGGACGCCGCGGGACGAAGACCACCATTCGGGCCGGAAGGCCCGGGTAATGAGGGTGCGGTAGCTGACGGCGAGACCGGTGACGGGGGAGAGGCTGAGGGTGCCGAGAACGGAGTCATCCGGGGCGACACGCTGCAGCGGGAGCACTTTCGGCATGGAGTTGATGCGCTTGCCCAGATCGGGGAACGTCCGGGGGCCGAAGGACATCTCCATGGTGGAGAGGGGCGGGCCGACGGCCTGCGAGGCGAGCGAGGCATCGGGGATGCGGACGGCGACCAGGCTGATGGCGCCATTGGCGCCGGCGCGGGCGACGCGGGCTTTGGGGTTGAGGTCACCGAAGGGATCGACGCCGTTAAAAATCGCGCGGGCCCGGCCGTCCCAGAACTGGCGATCGTTGTAGACGGCATTGATGACGGTGGGGGAGTTCCGGCCGGCGACGCGGCGGATGTTGGCGCCGTTGACCTGAAAGAGTTGATCGGGGACGAGGAGGGACTGGTCGGGGCGTCCGTTGAGGCCGACGGCGTTGAAGTTGCGGAGGAGGACACCGGAACTGGAGACGACGTCGTTGGTGTCGTAGAGGACGCGTGAGGCGTTGTCGTCGGGGTTGGCCAAGCGGTGGAGCGGGAACTGGGAGCGGACGACGGCCGAGTTCGGCTGGCCGAGCTTGAAGGCGTTGTCCGGGCCGGGACTGATCTGGTTGCGGGTGCGGTTGTCGGCCCCGGCGGCGAAGTGGCAGCTGGCGCAGGCCATGCCGTCGCTGCCGACGGCCTGATCCCAGAAGAGCGCCTTGCCGAGGGCGATGGCGGCGTTGCGATCGGCGATGAACTCGTTGAGATTGGCAGGGGTGGGGACGGGAATCTGGCTGAGCGGGAGCGGCTGACGCTCCTGCGCGGCGAGGGTAGCGAGCGTGACCGCGATGCCGAGGATCCAGACGCTGGCCACGCGGCAGCGGCGGAGGAGTCCGATGCCGCAAAGGCCGAGGGCGACCATGGCGTAAGCTGACGGTTCAGGGACTTCGGCCGGAGGAGCGGCCGGTAGGTAGGTGCTCAGGTAGTCGGCGCGGATGATCAGATCGTCGTAGTCGCCCTGGCGGGTCTGGCGGACGCCGCTGGTCCAGAACGTGCTGTTTTCGCCGGCCGCGAAGTCGCGTTCGAACCCAAGAACCCACGAATTAGAGTCAATCTTGAACGCGGCGATGCGGGCGATCGTGGAGTTGTTCGTTTGGGTGCCTGAATAGGCGTACTGCCCCAGCGAGGCGAAGTAGAAACCGAATTCGGCAGCCCCAACCGCGAGGTCCTGTCGGAGCGTGACGCTCGCTCCATTTGCCGTAGTGGAGTTGAAAATGGCGCGACGGGTAGCGGTGTCGGCGGCATCGTAGATGCCAAAGATCCCATTGGAAGGGCCTTGCATGAGCGTGAATTTCCAGCGTGACGTCAGGTCACTTGCAACCGTGAAGGCAGGCAGGGGAAGCGCCAGGCCGGATCCCCAGTAGGGAAGGTCCCGCCCGAAATTATCCCGGAGATACTGACCGATGCCGGCGCTATCGGGGTCGGTGGTGGGGTTGTCCCAGAAGGGGCGACCATCCTGATTCAGGTTGGTCAGGCTCCAATAGTAGTAAGTAGAGGTGCCGGGGCTCTGCAGAACGGGGCCGGCGAAGGCAACGGACCAGGTGAGGGCGGCCAGAAGGGGAAGGGATCGGAGGAGAAGCAGTTTACGAAGCATTTTTCACCGTGGGTTGATGTGTCTGACAGAACCAGAGTACGCTGGCCGGCGGGTTGGGGGAGTCGGTGTAAACGAATGATAAGAAAGGAATTACTCTGATTGGGCCCTAGTCGTTTGGTTGGGGT
>CAYMTH010001033.1:0-1846 GCA_964393235.1 uncultured Solibacteraceae bacterium
CCCGAAGGCCGCGCCGCCACCTTCGTCGGACTCGGCCTCCGCGCCTCCACGGGCGACAACGGTCCCGCCACCGCCGCCGCGGTCAACCAGCCCGGCGGCCTCGCCGTCGACGCCCAGGGCAATCTCTACATCGCCGAAATCGGCGGCCACCGCGTCCGCCGCGTCAGCTCCTCCGGCACCATCACCCTTTTCGCCGGCGCCGGCACGCCCGGCTTCCGCGGCGACGGCGGCTTCGCCGTCTCCGCCCTGCTCGATACCCCCGGCGGCCTCCACGTCAACCCCGCCGGCGAACTCATCATCGCCGACCGCGAAAACCACCGCCTCCGCCGCGTGCTCGCCGCGCCCCCCACCGTCCGCATTCCCACCACCCCGGTCTCCATCTCCCTCCCCGCCGGCGAGTTCCTTCAGCGCGGCTCCCTCCCGCTCCCCGCGCCCATCCCCGGCATCTCGTTTGAAGCCACCGTCCGTTACTCCACTCCGCCCCCCGCCAGCTGGCTCACCATCGTCCCGTCCCGCGGATCCCTCCCCGTCACCCTCGGCTACGAGGTCAACACCGCCGGCCTCCCCGCCGGCGACTACACTGCCTCCATCGTCATCACCGTCCCCAACGGCACCCCTCGCGAGACGGTCATCCCCCTCTCCATCCGCGTGCCCAACACGCCGGCCCGCTCCTGGTTCACCAGCGCCAATCAGCGCCTGACTCTCTCCTCCCCCCGCGGCGGCTCCGCCTCCTACGCCGTACCCATCGTCAACCCGAACGCCGCGCCCGTCACCATCAGGGCCAGCGTCCTCCGTGGGGCCTATCTGACCGTCTCTCCCGCCGAAATCACCGTGCCCCCCGGCCAGACCGGGACGTTCACCCTGGTCGCCAACGCCGGTTCGCTCGCCCCCGGTACCTATGCCGGCGCCGTTACCTTCACCGGCAGCGAAGTGAACACGTCGGTGGCCGTCTCCTATAACGTCTCCGCCGCCCCCTCCCGCCTGACGATCTCGCAAACCGGCCTCTCCTTCCTCGCCGTCGCCGGCGGCGCCGTGCCCTCCGAACAGGTACTCTACGCCACCGAAGGCCGCCGCCTGAACGTGACCGCCTCGACCACGTCCGGCGGCAACTGGCTCGCCGCCACCGCCGACGGTAACCAGGTCACAGTCACCGTCAACCCCGCCGGCCTCGACGCGGGCGACTACTACGGACGCGTCGCCGTCGCCGATGCCGCCGCCCCCACCCAGCGCCAGACGGCGACCGTCATTCTCCAGGTCCTGCCCCCCGGCTCCGAGCCCGGCCCCGAGGTCGGCCCCGCCGCCCTCGTCTTCACCGCCGCCCCCGGCCTCGACCCCGCCGGCCAGGAGATCGCCGTCTCGCTCCTCTCCAACCGCCAGGGCAGCTTCACCGCCACCGCCTCTTCCCAGGATGGCGGCGCCTGGCTCCAGATCTCCCCCGCCTCCGGTCCCGTCTCCGGCGGAGCCCCGGCCCGTATCACCGTCCAGCCCGATCTCTCCGGTCTCAACGCCGGCGTCTACCGCGGCAGCGTCACCGTCACCCTCGACGACGGCCAGGCCCGCACCGTCTCCGTCCTCGCCATCGTCGCCAACCCGGCCGAGGTCAACGCCAAGTCCCCCGACCGCGCCGCCTCCGGCTGCACCAACCCGAATCTCTTCCCGCAGGTCATCGCCCCGGCCGCCAACTTCCGCGCCACCACCGGCCAGCCCGTCCGCCTTGCCGCCCGCGTCGTCGACGGCTGCGGCAACGCCCACCAGCCCGAAAGCGGCGGCAACGCCGGCGTCGCCGTCACCGGCCTCGGCTCGCAGGTGGTGAACCTGACCCATATCGGCGGCGGCGTCTGTGGAG
>CAYMTH010001034.1:0-1842 GCA_964393235.1 uncultured Solibacteraceae bacterium
AAGCCGATCTGCGCTTCGCGCTCCATGGGGCCGGAGTTGAACTCGTGCCCGAAACGCTGCTGGTGCCGGCCGGTGAGGAGCGCGGCGCGCGAAGGGCTGCAGACGGCGCAGCTGACGTAGGCGTCGGTGAACCGGACACCGCCCTTCGCCAGCGCGTCGATGTGGGGCGTGGGGACGTCGGGGGAGCCGTAGCAGCCGATGTCGCCGTAGCCCATGTCGTCGGCCAGGATGATGACGAGGTTCGGCCGGCGCGGCTGGGCGGCGGTCAGCGCAGAGGCGAGGAAGAGGCGGCGGGTGAGCATGGCGATCAGAAGCTCAGGCGCAGTCCGACTTGCACGACGCGGGCGTTGGAGGCGCCGGTGATGGCGCCGAAGTTGGTGGCCGTGACGTTCCCGTTGGGCGAGCCGAACTGGGGCGTGTTGAAGGCGTTGAAGAGCTCGGCGCGGAACTGGAGGTTCACCCGCTCGCCGATGGGCTGCGTGCGGCTGATGTTCAGGTCGAAGGTCTTGAGGCCGGGGATGCGGAGCTTGGGCTGGGTGCGGGAGTCGTTGCCCATCGAGTAGGTCGGCGCGGGCTGGAAGGCGGTGGTGTCGAAGTAGCGGTCGAGCGTCCGCTCACCGTCGGGGAGGACCGGATCCTTCAAGCGGACGGCGGCGGCGGAGACGCCGGGCAGCCGCGTGTTGTTGGGGCCGGTGACGACCATGGGCAGGCCGCGGCTGAGGGTGGTGACGCCGCTGAGCTGCCAGCGGCCGAGCAGGTGGCTGCCGATGCCCTTGTTCAGCCATTTGCGGCCGGCGCCGAAGGGGAGCTCATAGATGTAGTTGGCGATGATGTGCTGGGGCCGGTCCTCTTCGCCGGTGGAGCGGGAGAGGCCGAGGTTGTTGGGGTCGAGGAAGCTGGAGCGGCCGCCGAAGCGTTCGCCGACGTTATCGATCTGCTTGGAGCCGGTGAAGGAGACCTGGAAGCTGAGGCCGCGGCTGAACTGCTTTTCGACGCGCAGGGTGAAGCCGTGATAGATGGAGTCCCCGACGGGATCGCGGAAGCGGTTGATGCCGGTGTAGTGGTTGAAGGGCTGCAGCAGCTGGCTGCGGCGCACCTGGCGGACGCTGAGGGCGCCGGTGGGAATGATGCCGAAGTAGGGGTTGTCGACGAGGGCGTCGAGGCCGGCGCCGAGCGAGAGGTAGCTGGCGTCGACGGCGGTGCGGCTGCGGTTGATCCAGATGCGCTGGCCGCGGTTGCCGACGTAGGCGGCCTCGATGAGAAGGGTGGGGGTGAGGGCGTGCTGGATGTTGAAGTTCCACTGGTGGTTGAAGGGGGTGACCCAGGGGCGGAAGGCGGTGCCGATGCTGGAGCCGACGCCGGTATTGGGAGCGTCGAAGAAGCCGGCCTCGAAGGATCTGGCGATGCTGGCGCCGGCCGGGGGCGTGTTCGGCGCGGCGGGGGGCTGGCCGAGGAAGACCGGGGTCTGGGCGAGGAAGCCGCTGCCGAGATCGCTGGCGCCGGCGCCGATGCCGCCGCTGCCGGGGAAGTAGAACATGCCGTAGCCGGAGCGGAGAACGGTCTTGGGGCGGATCTGCCAGGCGAAGCCGACGCGGGGGGCGATGTTGTTGCGGTCGGGGTCGGATTGGAAGCGCGGGTTGCCGTCGCGGCCGGTGAAGCGGAGGACGCCGGGGCGCTTGGTGATGGGGTCGATGGCGTCGGGGTCGAAGTAGCCGAGCTGGTCGAAGCGGTCGGTCCAGGGCGCCTGGTATTCCCAGCGGACGCCGAGGTTGAGGGTGAAGTTGCGGAAGACCTTCCAATCGTCCTGGAGGTAGGAGGCGTAGTAGCGCTGGGAGGTGGCGA
>CAYMTH010001035.1:0-1842 GCA_964393235.1 uncultured Solibacteraceae bacterium
CACACGGCGCCCGGCGGAGGGGGGGGGGGGGGGCGCGGGGGGGGGGGGGGCGGGGATGCGGCGGATGCGCTGGTTGCCGACATCGGCGATGAGGACGTCGTCTTCGGGGGTGACGAAGAGGCCGATGGGGCCGTTGAGGAGGGCGTCGGTGGCGAGGCCGCCGTCGCCGCCGAAGCCTCCGCCGGAGGTGGAGCCGGCGAAGGTGCGGATGTTGCCGTTGGGCTGGACGAGGCGGATGGCGTTGTTGCCGGAGTCGGCGATGTAGAGATTGCCGACGGAGTCGAGGGCGAGGTCCATGGGCTGGTTGAGGCGGGCCTGGGGGCCGGGGCCGCCGTCGCCGGTGTAGCCGAACTGGCCGGTGCCGGCGACGATGTTCATGGTGCCGCCGACGGTGAAGCGGCGGACGCAGTGGTTGAGGGTATCGGAGATGTAGATGGTGCCGTTGGGGGCGATGGCGATGCCGCCGGGCCAGTAGAGGTTGGTCTGGAGGGCGGGGCGGTTGTCGCCGTTGAAGCAGGCGGAGGGGTTGTTGGGGCACTGGACGCCGGTGCCGGCGATGGTTTCGAGGTTGCCTTGCGGGGTGATGCGGCGGATGCGGTTGTCGCCGAAGTCGGCCCAGTAGACGTTGCCGGCGGAGTCGACGGTGATGTCTTTGGGGTGGTTGACGAACTGGGTGAGGGCGGGGCCGTCGCCGTTCCAGCCCGGGGGGCCGGTGCCGGCGACGGTAGAGATGGTCCCGTTGGGGGCGACTTTGCGGATGCGGTCGCCTTCGTACTCGGCGATGTAGATGTTGCCGGAGCGGTCGATGGCGAAGCCCCAGGGGGCGTTCAACTGGGCCTGGGTGGCGGGGCCGTTGTCGCCGGAGAAGCCGGCGACGCCGTTGCCGGCGACGACGGAGAGGGTCCCGTTCGGGGAGAAGCGCATGAGGCGGTGGGTGAGGCGGTCGGTGAAGTAGAGGTTGCGCTGGGCATCCATGCGGAGGTCGGAGACGGCGCCGAGGAGCTGGGCGTCGGGGGGCGCGGCGGGGTTGGAGGCGGGGATGCCGGCGCCGGCGACGGTGGTGATGATGCCGCCGGAGACGCGGCGGAGGCGGCGGTTGGGGGCGTCGGCGATGAGGAAGGCGCCGGAGGAGTCGGGGAGGGTGGAATTGGGGCCGGCGAGCTGGGCTTCGGTGGCGGGGCCGCCGTCGCCGGAGAAGCCGGGGCGGCCGTTGCCGGCGACGGTGTCGATGCGGCCGGCGGGGTGGACGCGGCGGACGCGGCGGTTGAAGTGGTCGGCGATGAGGAGGCCGCCGGAGCCATCGGGGCGGGCGTCGCGGGGGCCGCGGAAGGCGGCGGTGAGGGCGGAGGCGCCGTCGCCGGCGTAGCCGTCGGCGGAGGTGCCGGCGACGGTGATGATGATGCCTTCGGGGGAGACGCGGCGGATGAGCTTGTTGTTGTCGTCGGCGATGAAGAGGTTGCCGTCGGTATCGAAGTGAAGGGCGAGGGGGAAGGCGAGGCGGGCGGCGGTGGCGGGGCCGCGGTCGCCGGCGTTGCCGCGTTCGCCGGTCGCGGAGCCGGCGGTGGTGCGGATGGGGCCGGCGGCTACGATGCGGCGGGAGCCAGCCCTGCCGGTTGGGCTTGGTCCGGAGCCAACCAGTCGTCGGGCAAGCTCAAGGCCGACGTCGTCACCAATATCGGCACCGACCTGCGCAACGATCATCCGATTGCCATTGCCGTGAGTCAAGAAATTTCGCCCCGCCGCTTACGCCTGCTTCCGTTCAATCAGGCTCCGCCGGATCTTCCGCCCGCGCTTGATGCGGTCTTCAATGAAGCCTGCCTCGCCCCAGCGAGTGGCACGGCC
>CAYMTH010001036.1:0-1835 GCA_964393235.1 uncultured Solibacteraceae bacterium
TGCCGCTCCGGCCGGGACCGATATGTCGAATATGATCGCGCCCGAGATTGCGCGTAGCCCGCTCGAAAAGTGCCTCGACCAGATCCAGCACTCCGCGGGCCCGCCTCCCGCCCCTGACATTCTCACCGCCCTGACCGTCCGGCTCGCCGTTCCCCAGGTCAATCTCGCCGCCTGCGGCCGCATCATCGAACGGGACTACGGCCTCACGCTCCGCCTGCTCCGCACCGTCAACGCCACCCTCCTCGCCCACGGCGACTCCCCGACCCTCTCCATCCCCCACGCCGCGGCCCTCCTTGGCACCGATGCCCTCACCGGTCTGATCGCCGCCTGCGAAACCCGCACCCTCTCCCGCCCCGTGCGCGAGATCGTCGCCATCTCCCGGCTCACCTCCCTGCTTGCCGGCAGCCTCATGGCCCGCCAGGAACCCCGTCTGGCCGATGACGCCGCCATCGCCGGCCTCTTTCGCAACATCGGCGAAACCTGCTTCGCCCTCGAGTTCCCCGACGAATACGACGCGCTCGTCCGCCGCTCCCTCGGCTATGTCGCCGGCCTTCGCGCCGCCTGCCGCGCCACCCACCGTTTCGACTTCGACGAAATCTCCGCCCGCCTCCTGCCCCTGTGGTCGCTGCAGGGCGCGCCAGCGCTCTCCGCTCAGTCCAGCCCCGAGGCCCTCTCCATGCAGCACGGCCTCCCCGAAGCCGGCGTCGCCCTCGCCGCCACCCTCGCGCACGTCCTCGCCACCGCCTATTTCCGCTGCGATTCGGCCGAACGCGATAAACTCGTTCGCCCCTACCTGCCCATCCTCGCCCAGCATTACCACCTCCGCGAACGCCACCTCGCCGAACTCTGCGGCTACGCCTCCGAATCGTTCCAGCCCCACCTCGACGCCATGCACCTCGAGTACGATCAGCTCTACCTCCGCCGCACGCTTCCCCCCGACGAGACCGCGCCGGAAGTCGTCGCCGCCGGCGGCGCCACCGGCCCCACCACCGCCGGACTCCTCCGCGCCGCCATCGCCAAGGGCGTCGACCGCGCCGCGTGGCTCTCGTTCGCCGATCCCGGTGTCCGCCTCGAGGCCGCCGCCGGCGAGGGCTGGCCCGACGGCGGTCCCGACCGCCTCGCCCAGCTGATCGACCCCCGCAAACCCCCGTTCCTCCTCGCCTTCGGCCAGCGCCAGGACGTCTGGATCGACTTCTCCCGCGATCACCGCTTCCTCGCCTCGCCCCTCGCCCAGGCCTTCCAGCCGGCCGCCTTCTCCATCCTCCCGGTCTACGAAGGACGCCGCGTCCGCGGCTGCCTCTACTTCGACTGGACCACCCCCCGCGAACACCCGCCGGAACAGATCCTCCCCGCCCTCTGCGCCGTCCGCGACGCTATGGCTGCCCGTATCGCTGCAGCGTAAACAGCAGCGCCCGCGGCACGTGGAAGATCCCCTTGTACGGCCCGCCCTTCAACCCCGTCGCCACCGCCCCGCGCCGGTCGCAATACCCGTACCACTCCCCCCGCTCCCCGTCGGCGAACACCCGGAACGCATACTCGTCCACCCGCTTCCACCACTCCAGATACCGCTCGTCCCCCGTCTTCTTGTACCCCAGCGCCGCCGCGTAGATCCCCTCGGTGTGGCTCCACCACAGCTTCATGTTCGCCTCGAGCGCCACCGGCGGCCGCCCCTCGACGTCCTGAAAATACGTCAGCCCGCCATACTCCCGGTCCCACCCGTACTCCAGCGCCCCCAGAATGCAGTCGAGCAGCATCTGCTCCATCGTCGCGTTCGGGTACTTTTCCAGCATGTGCAGAAACAGCCAGCACACCTCGAGCGAACTCCCCGTGCAGAT